>NZ_JABWEF010000021.1:0-122746 GCF_013369445.1 Duganella sp. BJB1802
TCCTATAACCTTAGCAGGTTGTGGTGAATGAGAAGTGCGTTGGAACGTTCGTTGATACAACTTCATTACCTAAATATTTACTGCATAAACGATATAAATCGTTTATAATACTTCCTCCAGATTCTTGGCGGCGCGGAAAAAGACGCGACGCTAGTACAAGTCAATGCCTGATGACCATAGCAAGTTGGTCCCACCCCTTCCCATCCCGAACAGGACCGTGAAACAACTCTGCGCCGATGATAGTGCTGCAACCAGTGTGAAAGTAGGTTATCGTCAGGCTAGTTATATGAAAAACCCCACCGAGTGATCTTGGTGGGGTTTTTTGCTTTCGGCGACAGTTTTTTGTCGTAAAAAGAGGCATATAAGATACAAGCTAGATTTTGATCTGAAGAAACGAAAGGTGTACCATGTGCTCTTCCGTGCTTGCTTTATACCTCAATGAAAAACAAGACAGCCCATCCTATGCTGTACCGAGCCCTGGCGTCCGCCGGCATCGTGGCAACCATCTTCGCGACAGCGCCAGCGCGCGCCGACGAGATGGCCGACGTCAGCAAACTGGCCAAGGCTGGTAAGGTTGTCGAAGCACTTAACAAGACCAATGAATACCTGAGCAGGCATCCGTCCGACCCGCAGATGCGCTTCATGAAAGGCGTGCTGCTGACCGAGCAAAACAAGTCGGACGAGGCCATCGCTGTCTTCACCAAGCTGACCGAAGATTACAAAGATCTGCCGGAGCCATACAACAACCTGGCCGTGCTGTACGCCGCCAGCGGGCAGTATGACAAGGCGCGCGTGGCGCTGGAAAAGGCGATACGCACCAATCCAAGCTATATGACGGCCTATGAAAACCTGGGCGATGTCTATGGCAAGATGGCCAGCCAGGCTTATGACAAGGCGCTGGCGTTGGGGGCTAACAATGCGCCGCCGGCCAAGTCCAAGCTGACGCTATTGCGTAATTTCTCCAGCAGCACGGGCGCTAAGTTTGCCGCGCCCGAGGCTGCGGCGCCAGCGCCAGTTCCTGCTCCGGCGCCGCAGGTGGCCCAAGCGGCGACCGCGCCGCGTGCGCAAGCCAATGCGGCTCCGCCGCTGATTTCGCAAATTCCTGCCGATGCCGGCAAGTCGACCACGTTGCAGCGCATACCAGCCTTATCCGTTACGCCGCCAGCGCCGGCCGTCAAAGTGGCTGCCGCGACGGTGCCGACGCCCGCACCAGCACCGGCCAAATTGCCGACGCCAGCACCGGCACCAGCACCAGCACCGGCCAAACCGCCTGCGCCCGCGCCAACCGCCGCGCCCGCCAAGTCTGCCGCACCAGTCCCGGCGCCCGTGCTGGCCAAAGTAGAACCGCCGAAGCCAACACCTGTGCCTGCGCCAGCGCCTTCGCCGGCCAAAGCCGCACCGGTAGTGGTCGCCCAGGCCGAACCAGCCAAGCCCGCTAAGGTGGAGCCGCCGAAGCCTGCCAAGCACGAGCCGGAAAAAGCCGCGAAGCCGGACACGTCCGACCGCGACGCCGTGCTGGCACAAGTCCACGGCTGGGCCAAGGCCTGGACCGCGCAGAACGTCGATTCCTACCTCGGCTATTACAGCCAGGAGTTCGAACCGCCCAAAGGCTTGTCGCGCAAGGCATGGGCCGATGAGCGCCGCGCCCGCATTGAAGGCAAGGGCCGCATCCGCGTCGATGTGGGCGCGCCCGAAGTGGTCGTGAACGGCAACACTGCCAAAGTGACCTTCCGCCAGACTTATGAATCGGACCGCTTGACGGCCAGAAGCCGAAAGACGCTTGTGCTCGTCAAAAATGGTGGAAAATGGCAGATCAAGCAGGAAGCTTCGGGTAGCTGATGTCACACTTTAGATTTACACAACACTGGCGTGCCAGTGGCTTGCTATGCGCGGTACTTCTCAGTGTCTTGGGAGGGGAGGCCAGCTACGCCGCAAAAAAGCCTGCGCGGGCGCCGGTCGTTCGTAAAGCCAATCCCGAAGAGCTGCTGTCCGATATCTACCGCGAGCTGGCCCAGCACAACCTGCGTGAGGCCCAGCAAAAGGCCGATGCGCTGGTGGAGGCCTATCCCAACTTCCGCCTTGGCCACTTGGTGCGCGGCGACATCCTGCTGATGCATACCCGCGCGGTGAACGTGCTGGGCGCTGCCGTGCCGCCGGGCGAGGATTCCAAGCTGGCCGATCTGCGCCGCGAGGCGGCCGTGCGCCTGCAGGCCGAACCTGGCCGGCCGTCGCCGGCGCTGCTGCCGCGCGCGCTGCTGCAGATGCGCAAGGACCAGCGCCACGCGCTGATTGTCGACGCCAAGCATTCGCGACTCTACCTGTACGAGAACCGCAACGACCAGATCCGTTTGCTGTCCGACTTCTACGTCAGCCAGGGCAAGCTGGGCATCAACAAGCTCAAGGAAGGCGACATGCGCACGCCGGTGGGCGTGTACTACATCATCGGCCGCCTGCCCGGCATCAAGCTGCCCGACATGTACGGCAAGGGCGCGCTGCCGCTCGACTATCCGAACGACTGGGACAAGGCGCAGGGCCGCAGCGGTTCCGGCATCTGGGTGCACGGTACGCCGCCGGAGACCTTCAGCCGTCCGCCGCTGTCGACCGACGGCTGCGTAGTGGTCAGCAACGACGACCTGAACACGCTGACCCGCACGGTGGAGATCGGCAAGACGCCGATCCTGATCGGCGACCAGGTCGAGTTCGTCAGCAAGGAACAGATGGAGCGCGACCTGCGTGTCGCCAGCGCGCTGGTGGAATCGTGGCGCCGCGACGTCGAGAACCGCGACGATGCCGGCCTGCGGGCGTTGTATTCGCCGCGCTTCAAGTCGGCGGCCGACGAGGATGTGAACGCCTGGCTGGACAAGAATCGCTTCCTGCCGGGTGCCAAGAAGATCAGCGTGACCGTGACCGAGCCGAGCTATTTCCGCCAGCCGAGCCAGGAAGAAGTCATCGTCAGCAATTTCACGCAGCAGATCGTGGTCGGCAAGTTCCGCCACGCGGTGCGCAAGAAGCAGTACTGGGCCAAGGAAGGCAAAAGCTGGAAGATCGTCGCCGAAACGAACGTATAAGACATTGGGGTCAAGTCTGACATTCGGACACGGGCTCTACCGTAGCGCCGCGCTACAGTAGAGCCCGTGTCCGAATGTCAGACTTGACCCCAAATTTTTAGAAGTGGTAGGCCGCTTTGACTTCGAGGAAGTTCACGCCGGTATTGGGCTTTTTGTAGCCGCCGTTCGAGAAGTGCTGGATCTTGCCGCCGATTTCCCAGTTGTTGTCGAACACGTAGCCGATGCCGATGTGGTCGCCAAACTGGAAGTGGGTCGACAGGCGGTAGGTGTCGTTGTCGTACAGCTTGGACAGGCGGTGCACGCCGATGCCGCCTTCGTAGTACAGGCCCTTTTTGTTGTCATTCTCGAAGCGGAACACCGGCGTGAAGCCGACATCCCACAGGTGGGCGGTGTTGCCCGAAATATTCTGGTACTGGCTCTCTTTCCAGAAACCGGCGCTGGCTTCCCAGTAGCCGCTCAGGTGCGTGCCGTTCGACTGGAACCAGCGCGCGCTCCAGTCCTTGGCGGCGCTGAAACGCACCATCTGGACCTTGGCGGCATTGCCGTAATCGATGGCGACGGAGTCGACCAGCTTGTCATCGGCGTAGGCGCCCTGCATCGCGATCAGTGCGGCGGCGGCTGCGATCAATTTTTTAGCGAACATAGTATCCTTGCATAGTTAGTGCTGTATCTCAATTTATACGGCTGCCCAGATTGTACCGGGGTTCTTGAAAATATTCCGGCGTGGCTGCTTTTTTGACCATCTCAGGAGTTGGAATTGTCTACGCGAATCGCCTTTCTCGGTATTGGCTTGATGGGAGATCCGATGGTGCGCCGCCTGCTGGCGGCCGGCCACCAGGTCTCGGTCTGGAACCGCACCTTCGCCAAGGCCGCCGCGCTGGCCGACGCCGGCGCGCACGCGGTGCCGGAACTGGCCGAGGCGGTGCGCGACGCCGGCATCGTCATCTCGATGCTGGAGGCCGGTCCCATCGTCGGCGAGGTGATGCGCGCCGCGCTGCCGGCGCTGGCGCCGCGCGCGCTGTGGGTGGACATGAGCTCGACCCGTCAATCCGAGGCGCAGGACTTCCACGCGCTGCTGGCCGCGCAGGGACGGCGCTTTGTCGATGCGCCGGTGTCCGGCGGCGTGGGCGGCGCGGCGGCGGGCACGCTGGCCATCATGGCCGGCGGCAGTGCGGATGATTTCGCCGAGCTGCAGCCGGTGCTGGCCGTCATGGGCCGGCCGACGCTGGTGGGCCCGGCCGGCAGCGGCCAGGTGGCCAAGCTGTGCAATCAGTTGATCGTCGGCGCCACCATCAACATCGTGGCCGAGGCTTTGCTGCTGGCGCAGGCGGCCGGCGCCGATCCGGCCGCGATGCGGGCGGCAATACGCGGCGGCTTCGCCGAAAGCAAAATTCTTGATGTACACGGCCAGCGCATGCTGGACCGGAATTTTGTCGCGGGCGGACAGGTGAAGACGCAATTGAAGGATCAGCGCAACATCCTGGCGGCGGCGCAAGCGGCCGGCATCACCTTGCCGGTGACGCAGTTGGTGACCGAACGCTATCAGGCGCTGGTGGAGACTGTCCCGCAGGCCGATCATTCGGCGGCCCTGCTGGGACTGGAAGCCTTGAACCCGGGACAGCGCGTCGGCACCGCCCCGGACAAGCTGGCCTAAGCCGCCGGCAGGCTCATTTCCGCCAGCCGCACCCAGAAGCTGGCGCCGATCGGCAGCAGGTTGTCGTTGAAGTCGTAGCTGCCGTTGTGCAGCACGCACGGGCCGAGGCCGTGGCCGCCGTCGCGGTGCTCGCCTTCGCCGTTGCCGATGAAGACGTAGCAGCCCGGCTTGGCCTGCAGGAAGAACGCGAAGTCTTCCGCGCCCATGGTCGGCTCGACGTTGTCGTCGACCTTGTCGGCGCCCACCACCGACTTCATCACCTCGACCGCGAAGCGCGTCTCGGCCGGATGGTTGACCAGCGGCGGATAATTGCGGCGGAACTTGAACTCCACCTCGGCGCCGAACGCGGCCGCCGTGTGGTGGGCGATCTCGCCCATGCGCTGCTCGATCATGTCCAGCACCGGCTGCGTGAAGGTACGCACCGTACCCACCAGTTCGGCCTCGTCGGGAATCACATTGGTGGCGCTGCCGGCGTGGATCTGCGTGATCGACAGCACGGCCGTGTCCAGCGGGCTCTTCTGCCGGCTGATGATGGTCTGCCAGCTCTGCGCGATCTGCACCGCCACCATCACCGGATCGATGCCCTTGTGCGGCTGGGCCGCGTGCGCGCCCTTGCCTTTGACCGTGACGTAGAACTCGTTACTGGACGCCATCATCGGCCCCTCGACCACGCTCATCGTGCCGGCCGGCGCGCCCGGCCAGTTGTGCATGCCGTAGATCGCATCCATCGGGCACTGCTCGAACAGGCCGTCCTCGATCATGCGGCGCGCGCCGGCGCCGCCTTCCTCGGCCGGCTGGAAAACGAGGTAAACCGTTCCGTCGAAATTGCGGTGCTCGGCCAGGTGCTTGGCCGCGCCCAGCAGCATGGCGGTGTGGCCGTCGTGGCCGCAGGCGTGCATCTTGCCGGGATGGCGCGAGGCGTGGGCGAAGGTGTTCACTTCCTGCATCGGCAACGCGTCCATGTCGGCGCGCAGGCCGATCGCGCGCTTGGAGCTGCCGTGCTTGATGATGCCGACCACGCCCGTCAGGCCCAGTCCGCGGATCACCGGGATGCCCCATTCGCTCAGCTTGTCGGCGATGATGTCGGAGGTGCGTTGCTCTTCGTAGCACAGCTCGGGATGGGCGTGCAGGTCACGCCGGATTTGCTGTATTTCAGATTGAAATGCAATGATGGGATCAACTAGTTTCATCTGCTTCTCCAAGATCGGGTTCGCCTGCCTTTTGGGCGGCGAGAACAGCCATTGTAGCCCTTGTCAGCCGAACAAATCCAGAGCGGACGGAATCGTCTCCATTTCGTTTACCATACAGCTTTCCGTCCACGATTTTTGATCCAAGACATGACAACGACACAAGTCCGCGCGGCCTGCCCGCACGATTGCCCCGACACCTGCGCGCTGCTGGTGACGGTGGAGGACGGCGTGGCCACCGCCGTCAAGGGCGACCCCGACCATCCAACCACGGCCGGCGTGCTGTGCACCAAGGTGGCGCGCTACACCGAGCGCACCTACCACGCGGACCGTCTGCTGCATCCGCTGCGCCGCATCGGCAAGAAGGGCGAGGGCAAGTTCGAGCGCATCAGCTGGGACGAGGCGCTCGACACCATCGCCGCCCGCCTCAAGCCGCTGGCCGAGCGCGCGCCGGAGGCGATCCTGCCGTACAGCTATTGCGGCACCATGGGGCTGGTGCAGGGCGAGTCGATGTCGATGCGTTTCTTCAACCGCATCGGCGCCTCGCTGCTGGACCGCACCATCTGCGCGACCGCCGGCGCCACCGGTTACAAGTACACCATCGGCGCCTCGATCGGTATTGACCTTGAACAGTTCCAGAACGCGAAACTGATCGTGATCTGGGGCGGCAATCCGATCGCCTCCAACCTGCACTTCTGGACCCGCGCGCAGGAGGCCAAGCGCAACGGCGCCAAGCTGATCGCCATCGATCCCTACCGCTCGCTGACGGCGGAGAAATGCCACCAGCACATCGCGCTGCTGCCCGGCACCGACGCCGCGCTGGCGCTGGGCCTGATGCACGTGCTGATCGCCGAAGACCTGCTCGACCACGACTACATCGCGCAGCACACGCTGGGCTTCGAGCAACTGAAGCAGCGTGCCGCCGAATGGACGCCGGAACGTACCGCAGAAACCTGCGGCATCAGCGTGGCCGAGGTGGTCGACCTGGCGCGGTTGTACGGCGGCATGGCGCGCGCCGGCGAGCCGGTGGCGATCCGCGCCAACTACGGGGTGCAGCGCGTGCGCGGCGGCGGCATGTCGGTGCGCAGCATCGCCTGCCTGCCGGCGCTGGTGGGCGCGTGGCGCCATCCGGCCGGCGGCATCCAGCTGTCGTCCGGCGGCTCCTTCCCGACCAACAAGGCGGCGCTGCAGCGGCCCGACCTGCTGACGAAGCAGCCGCGCACCATCAACATGACCACCATCGGCGACGACCTGCTGCGCGAGAGCTCGCCGGAGTTCGGGCCGGCGGTGGAGGCTGTGATCGTCTACAACGCCAACCCGCTGGCGATCGCGCCCGATTCGGGCAAGGTGATGGCCGGCTTCGCGCGCGAGGATTTGTTCACCGTGGTGCTGGAGCACTTCCAGACCGACACCGTGGACTATGCCGACATCGTGCTGCCGGCCACCACGCAGCTGGAGCACATCGACACGCACACCGCCTACGGCCACCTGTACATGATGGCCAACAACGCGGCCATCGCGCCGATGGGCGAGGCCAAGGCCAACACCGAGATCTTCCGCCTGCTGGCCGCGCGCATGGGCTTCGACGACCCGTGCTTCCAGGACAGCGACGACCAGCTGGCGGCGATGGCCTTCAACGCGCAGGACGTCCGCGCCGTCAACTTCGATTGGGAATCGCTGAAGCGCAAGGGCTGGCAGAAACTCAACGTGCCCGACGCGCCGTTCGCGCACGGCGGCTTCCCCACGCCGTCCGGCAAGTGCGAGTTCTATTCCGCCGCGATGGCGGCCGACGGACTAGATCCGCTGCCGGCCTACCTGCCGCCGTATGAATCGGCGGCCAGCAACCCGGAGCTGGCCAAGCGCTATCCGCTGGCGATGATTTCTCCGCCGGCGCGCAACTTCCTCAATTCCACATTCGTCAACGTGAAAAGCCTGCGTTCGGCGGAGGGCGAGCCGCACCTCGACATCCATCCCGACGACAGCGCCGCGCGCGGCATCGCCGACGGCGACATGGTGCGCGTCTTCAACGACCGCGGCACCTTCATCGCCAAGGCGCGGGTCACGGACAAGGCGCGCGCGGGCCTTGTTGTAGGCTTGTCAGTGTGGTGGAAAAAGCTAGGCAGGGATGGTAAAAACGCCAATGAGGTTACCAGCCAACAGTTAACCGATATGGGCCGCGCACCAACTTTTTACGATACACTGGTACAAGTCGAAAGAGTCGCTGCTTGAAGGTAATGTATGCGCAACTTAGCCCGCCGAATCGTCCGCGCCAGGTACTGGCTGGCGGCGGGCTGCGCAGCACTTATGCTGGCTGGTTGCGCGCAATTCAAGTACTACATGCAGGCCGCCCAGGGCCAGTATGCGCTGTGGTCGGACGCCCGTCCGATTGAAGACTGGCTGGGCGATCCCAGCACCGATCCCCAGCTCAAGGCCCGCCTGGAAAAAGCGTTGTTGATACGTCGCTTCGCCGTCAAGGAACTGGGCCTGCCCGACAACGCCAGCTACAAGAACTACGCCGCGCTCACGCGCCCCTTCGTGCTGTGGAACGTGGTGGCGACGCCGGAGCTGTCGCTGCGGCCGATCCAGTGGTGCTTCCCGATCGCCGGCTGCGTCAGCTATCGCGGCTACTACAGCAAGGAAGACGCGATGGCCTACGCAGACGAACTGCGCAAGGAGCGCAACGACGTGCAGGTCGGCGGCGTGCCGGCGTATTCCACGCTGGGCTGGTTCAGCGATCCGCTGCTGTCGACCTTCATCAACTATTCCGACGCCGAGCTGGCGCGCATGGTGTTCCACGAGCTGGCGCACCAGGTGGTGTACGTGCAGGGCGATTCCCAGTTCAATGAGGGCTTCGCGACGGCGGTGGAGGAGGCCGGCGTGGCGCGCTGGCTGGAGCTGTACGGCACCGATCCGATGCGCGAGGCCTACACCCGCTACAATGCGCGCCGCCAGGATTTCCTGGAACTGCTGGTACGCCACCGCAAAATGCTGGCCGACACCTACGCCGCCAAAACCAGCATCCGCCACAAGCGCGCGGAGAAGGCGCGCATCTTCGCCCACCTGAAAACCGATTACCAGAAGTTGAAGGACAGCTGGGGCGGCTACGCGGGCTACGACCGCTGGTTTGCCGAACCGCTGACCAACGCCCACCTCAGCGCTGTGGGAACTTACCACGATTATCTGCCCGCCTTCCGTTCTTTGCTGAAGCAGGAACGAACGTTCGTGCGTTTTTATGGTGCAGTGCAAAAATTAGCTTCTCTTGATCTAGTTCAACGCCAGCAGCAGTTGCAGCAACTGGGCCGCCCCGTATTGCTCAACGCGGAGGCCACCCAGCAGCCGGACGCCGCGCTGGAAGGCACACATTGATGCTGCGATGCAGCATAAAAAGCCGTTAGAAGCTGCATTCAAATATGGTTAAATGCGCTTGCGTCCGAGCTTGCTGCCCGATAGCATCGTGATAAGTAGGCTCTCGAAGTTCGCATAGACGAATGACCGACCCTGAACCGGCACTGTGCGCCGGACCTTACAACGATAATTCGAGACACGAGGCACAGGATGGAAAAAATCTGGTTGAAGTCGTACCCGCCCGGCATGCTGACGGAGATAGACACGACTCAGTATCGCTCGCTGGTCCAGCTGCTGGAAGAGTCCTTCCACAAGTTCGCAGACCGCAACGCCTACGTCTGTATGGATAAATTCCTCACCTATGCCGAAGTCGACGCCTACTCCAAGCGCCTGGGCGCCTGGCTGCAAAGCCGCGGCATGAAGAAGGGCGCGCGCGTCGGCGTGATGATGCCCAACGTGCTGCAGTACCCGATCGCCATCGCCGCCATCCTGCGCGCCGGCTACACCGTGGTCAACATCAACCCGCTGTACACGCCGCGCGAACTGGAGCACCAGCTCAACGACTCGGGCTGCGAGGCCATCCTGATCCTGGAAAATTTCGCGACCACGCTGGAGCAGGTGCTGGGCCGCACGCAAGTCAAGCACATCGTGGTGGCCAGCATGGGCGAGATGCTCGGCGGCCTCAAGGGCGCGCTGGTCAACTTCGTGGTGCGCAGCGTCAAGAAGATGGTGCCGCCGTTCTCGCTGCCGAACGCGGTGCGCTTCAAGGATGCGCTGTCGCAGGGCGGCCGCATGAAGCTCACGCCGGTGTCGCTGGAACCGACCGACGCCGCCTTCCTGCAGTACACGGGCGGCACCACCGGCGTGTCCAAGGGCGCCACGCTGACGCACCGCAACCTGGTCGCCAACCTGCTGCAGAACGAGGCCTGGTCCAAGCCGGCGCTGGGCAATGTGACCGAGCAGATCACCATCGTCTGCGCACTGCCGCTGTACCACATCTTCGCGCTGACCTGCTGCGCCATGTGGGGCACGCGCGTGGGCGCGCTGAACATCCTGATCCCGAATCCGCGCGACATCGGCGGCTTCATCAAGGAGCTGGGCAAGTACAAGTTCAACATGCTGCCGGCGGTGAACACGCTGTACAACGCGCTGCTGAACCATCCGTCATTCGGCAACCTGGACTTCTCGGGCCTGAAGATCTGCAACGGCGGCGGCATGGCGGTGCAGCAGGCCGTCAACGACAAATGGCTGAAGGTGACGGGCGTGTCCATCATCGAAGGCTACGGCCTGTCTGAAACGTCGCCGGTGGCTACCTGCAACCGTGCCGACAGCTCGGCCTTCACCGGCACCATCGGTTTGCCGGTGCCGTCGACCGAAATCGCTATCCTCGATGACGACGGCAACGAAGTGGCGCTGGGCCAGCCTGGCGAGATCGCTATCCGCGGCCCGCAGGTGATGGCGGGCTACTGGAACCGGCCGGACGAAACCGCCAAGGTCATGACGGCCGACGGCTATTTCAAATCCGGCGACGTCGGCGTGATGGACGAGAACGGCTTCGTGAAGATCGTCGACCGCAAGAAGGACATGATCCTGGTGTCTGGCTTCAACGTCTACCCGAACGAGCTGGAGGGCGTGATCGCGGCGCATCCGGGCGTGCTCGAATGCGCCTGCATCGGCGTGCCGGACGAGCACTCGGGCGAGGCGGTCAAGGTGTTCGTGGTGCGCAGGGATCCGAACCTGACGGTCGAGCAGTTGATGGCCTATTGCAAAGAACAATTTACCGGCTATAAAAAGCCAAAATATATCGAGTTCCGCGAGGAGCTACCCAAAACCAACGTCGGGAAAATCCTGCGGCGCATGCTGCGCGATGAACCACCCGGCCAGAACAAGAAAGCTGCATAAGACATGGAAAAGATTTGGCTCAAGTCCTACCCCGAAGGCGTGCCCGCCGAGATCGACAGCACGCAGTACCGCTCGGTCACCCACCTGCTGGAGGAATCGTTCCGCAAGTATGCCGACCGCAACGCCTACGTCTGCATGGACAAGTTCCTGACCTACGGCGAGCTGGACAAGCTGTCGCTGCAGATGGGCGCCTGGCTGCAAAGCAAGGGCCTGAAGCCGGGCGCGCGCGTGGCGATCATGCTGCCAAACGTGCTGCAGTATCCGGTGGCGATGGCGGCCATCCTGCGTGCCGGCTACACGGTGGTCAACGTCAACCCGCTGTACACGCCGCGCGAGTTGCAGCATCAACTGACGGACTCCGGTTCGGAAGCGATCATCGTGCTGGAGAACTTCGCCACCACGGTGGAGCAGGTGGTCGCGCACACCCAGGTCAAGCACGTGATCGTCGCCACCATGGGCGACATGCTGGGCACGCTCAAGGGCGCGCTGGTCAACTTCGTGGTCCGCAACGTCAAGAAGATGGTGCCGTCGTACTCGCTGCCGAACTCGGTCTCGTTCAAGCAGGTGCTGGCCGAGGGTTCGCGCCTGGCGCTGGAGCCGGTCAAGCAGGGGCATGACGACATCGCCTTCCTGCAATACACGGGCGGCACCACCGGCGTGTCCAAGGGCGCCGTGCTGCTGCACCGTAACATCATCGCCAACGTGCTGCAGAACGAAGCCTGGCTGCAATTCAAACCGCAGGCCGAGCAGCTGGTGTTCGTGTGCGCGCTGCCGCTGTACCACATCTACTCGCTGACCATCAGCGCCTTCATGGGCATGCGTATGGGCGGCATGAACCTGCTGGTGCCGAACCCGCGCGACATTCCCGGCTTCGTCAAGGAGCTGGCCAAGTACCGCGTGGCCGTGTTCCCCGCAGTGAACACGCTGTACAACGCGCTGCTCAACAACGCCGAATTCGCCAAGCTGGACTTCTCGTCGTACTCGGTCTGCAACGGCGGTGGCATGGCCGTGCAACAAGCCGTCGCCGACCGCTGGCTCAAGCTGACCGGCACGCCGATCATCGAAGGCTACGGCATGTCCGAAACGTCGCCGGTGGCCACCGCCAACCGTGTGGACATCAAGGAATTCACCGGCACCATCGGCCTGCCGATTCCATCGACCGAAGTGTGCATCCTGGACGACGACGGCAACGTGCTGCCGCTGGGCGGCACCGGCGAGATCGCCATCCGCGGCCCGCAGGTGATGGCCGGCTACTGGAACCGTCCGGACGAGACCGCCAAATCGATGACGCCCGACGGCTTCTTCAAGACCGGCGACGTCGGCATCATGAACGAGCAGGGTTTCACGCGCATCGTCGACCGCAAGAAGGACATGATCATCGTCTCCGGCTTCAACGTGTATCCGAACGAAGTGGAAGGCGTGGTGGCCTCGCATCCGGGCGTGCTGGAAGTGGCTTGCATCGGCGTGCCGGACAAGAACTCCGGCGAGGCCGTCAAACTGTTCGTGGTGCGCAAGGATCCGAACCTGACCGCCGAGCAGCTGCTGGACTTCTGCAAGCACGAGCTGACCGCCTACAAAAAGCCGAAGTACATCGAGTTCCGTGATGAGCTGCCGAAGACCAACGTCGGCAAGATCCTGCGCCGCCAGCTGCGCGACGAAAAGGTCGCAGCGTAACAAGAAAAAATCGCCTGCTGAGACAGGCGATTTTTTTATCTAGTGGTGTTCGAAATGCGGCCCTTTCCTGATGCAAGCGAGCCGTTTTTCCTTCATGGCGGCGGCCAGCCGCTGCCGCACTTCATGATCGTGGTCGACGTACCCTTCGACGTTGGCCTTGCGGGCGCAATCGGCCCAGTGCTGGTCGTCGACGTCTTGCAGCCTCTCAAACTCGGCCAGTGACAGCACGACCACCGGGTCGCGGTCAACCTGTTCCACAACTATCGTCTGCGTCAGAGCCTGGTGCAGATAGCTATCCAGCTCTTGCTCGATTTCACTCTCCGTGACTTTCAACATGTAGCGCCTCCATGCGGTGATGGTCTAGCCAGTATAGGTCGCTCCGTGCCCGATTCAAGCGCTAAGGCGGCTCAAGCAACCCGGCGCGACGGCGACATGAGAAGAGGGCGGGCTTGCGGCAGCGTGAAGATGCTCACCAGGCCGGCCAGCTTTGCGGATTGTTCTTGCATGCTTTGCGCAGCCGCGGCCGCTTCCTCCACCAACGCGGCATTTTGCTGCGTGACACTGTCCATCTGGATAATCGCCCGGTTGATTTGCTCGATGCCTGAAGTCTGCTCGTTGCCGGCGATCGTGACTTCACTGAGTATGTCGGTCAAGCGCTGCACGCCGGAGACCAGCTCGTTCATGGTGGCTCCGGCTTGATCGACCAGTTTTGCGCCGCTATCGACCTTGTCGACGGAATCGCCGATCAAGGTCTTGATTTCCTTCGCTGCCGCTGCGGAACGGTGGGCGAGGTTTCGGACTTCCCCAGCGACCACGGCGAACCCTCGCCCTTGTTCGCCGGCGCGCGCGGCTTCTACCGCGGCATTCAGCGCGAGGATATTGGTCTGGAAGGCGATACTGTCAATCACGCCGATGATGTCGACAATTTTTCTCGACGAGTCATTGATTTCCCCCATGGTGTCCACGACTTGCGACACTGCGGCGCCTCCTCTGACGGCCATCTCGGATGCGGACTGCGCCAGTTGGTTGGCCTGGAGAAGATGTGCGGCATTTTGCCGGACGGTCGCGGTCAACTGCTCCATCGAAGAAGCGGTTTCTTCCAGCGCGCTGGCTTGTTCTTCGGTGCGAGCGGACAGGTCCAGATTGCCGCTCGCAATCTGGACCGACGCGGCGGCGATCACGTCGGTACCGGTGCGCACTTCGCTGACAATCTTGATCAGGCTGGTCTGCATTTGTTTAACGCGAACCATCATGCTCGTTGCGTCGTCGTCGCGCAGCGCGACCGCCGTCGACAAGTCGCCCCGCCCGCGATCGCGCGCGCGATCGCGGCGGCGTCGGCCGGCTCGCCCCCAATAATCGGAGCACTGAGCGACTGAGAAGGAATCCGATCAGGAGGCCCAGCAGCAGCATCGTCGAAATCACAACCAGGCTGAAAATTTCGGCGATGTGGCTGGCTTCCACCGTCGACGCGCTGACAAGGGCACTGTTTTTTGCCAACGCGCCGGACGCCTCGCGCAGCAGCTTCACGGGGCCGCGATCCATCCCCTCGACGCTGAGGTCGCCTTGATGGGGATCGAAACCGGCAGCCTTGAATGTCTCCATACCCGCACGGTATCGCTGTCCCATCAGACGATGCGCCTCGGCGAATTGGATCAGCAGCCCGCGCGCCTCGGGTTCGGTCAGGCTATCCAGCAGGTGCCCGACGGCGATGGCGACATCCTGTTCATTCTTTTCGAAAGCGGACCAGTGTTTCTGAAACTTGTCCGGTTGTTTACCTCGCAACAGTAGATTTTTCCACTCCTGGACTTGCTCGCGAAACGCAATGTTAATTGCATTGATTTCCCGTTCCTGCTGATTCACCGCGGCCACATCGGTCTTAAACGCATTGAGTCCGCGAGCGAGTTGCAACTCAACGGTAATGGCTGCTCCTGCCATCAGGAACAGCAACGACGCAATCGTCAACGGAAGCTTGATGCTGAGCCTCATGGTGCGTAGGAGTTTCATAGTGGCCTGGAGGGGGACTTGTCGTATGTTTCGACAATAACAAGGGACCACGCGCAATAACATCGGTCCAGCCTGATCTGGCTGTAGGGATTTCCCTATTGCATAGGTTTTGCATCGCGCCCCCCCGGCCGCACGTCGCGCCGGATCAGGAACGGATCAGCGTTTCGATCGGCGGCACCTTGCGCGGCTTGCGGTCGGAGTCGGTGGCGACGTAGGTCAGCGTGGCCTCGGTGACCTTGACGGTGCACGCCTGCAGGCGGTTGCGCTCCGCGTACACCTCGACGTTGACGGTGATGGACGTATTGCCAACCTTGACAATATCAGCATAAAACGACAGCAGGTCGCCCACGAACACGGGGTTCTTGAACACGAAGGAGTTCACCGAGATGGTCGCGACGCGGCCGTTGGCGCGGCGGGTGGCCGGCAGCGAGCCGGCGATGTCGACCTGCGCCATGATCCAGCCGCCGAACACGTCGCCGTAGACGTTGGCATCCGACGGCGCCGGCATCATGCGCAATTCCGGCATTTTCCCCGCTGGCAGGCCGCGGTTGACGGTTTCGACTTTGATGGTGGTGGGATTTTCGGGGGAGGTCATCGTGAATTCTCTTGAAGGGCTACAATTACCGGGATTGAACCATAAAAAGCCGACATCCGCCATGCGCCGTTACCCGAACTCCCCGCCCGAACCCTCCAACAACGCCAGCAGCGCCCCCCAGCGCAGCGACACGGCGACGCTGAAAACACTCTTCCCTTACCTGTGGGTCTACAAATGGCGCGTGCTGCTGGCGCTGGGTTGCCTGGTCGGCGCCAAGCTGGCCAACGTCGGCGTACCGGTGGTGATGAAGCGTCTGATCGACAGCCTGACCATTTCGCCGACGCACCCGCAGGCGCTGCTGGTGCTGCCGCTCGGCGCGCTGGTGGCGTACGGCGTGCTGCGCGTGTCCACTACCTTCTTCACCGAGCTGCGCGAGTTCCTGTTCGCGCGCGTCACGCAGCGCGCCGTGCGGACCATCGCGCTGCAGGTGTTCCGCCACCTGCACGCGTTGTCGCTGCGCTTCCACCTGAACCGCCAGACCGGCGGCATGACGCGCGATATCGAACGCGGCACGCGCGCCGTCGGTTCGTTGATCAGCTACACGCTGTTCAACATCCTGCCGACGCTGGTGGAGATCACGCTGGTGCTGGGCTACCTCGTCACGCATTACGACATCTGGTTCTCGGTGATCACCTTCGTCGCGCTGGTGACCTACATCTCGTTCACCATCTTCATCACCGACTGGCGCACGCACTTCCGCCGCACCATGAACGAGCTGGATTCGAAGGCCAACACCAAGGCCATCGATTCGCTGATCAACTACGAGACCGTCAAATACTTCGGCAACGAGGACTACGAGGCGAAGCGCTACGACGAGGGCTTGCAGCGCTACGAATCGGCCGCCGTCAAATCGCAGACGTCGCTGTCGCTGCTGAACACCGGGCAGTCGCTGATCATCGCCACCGCCGTCACGCTGATCCTGTGGCGCGCCACGCAAGGCGTCATCGACGGCAAGATGACCTTGGGCGACCTGGTGCTGGTGAACGCCTTCATGATCCAGCTGTACATCCCGCTCAACTTCCTCGGCGTGATCTACCGCGAGATCAAGCAAAGCCTGGCCGACATGGAGAAGCTGTTCGCGCTGCTGGACCAGAACCGCGAAGTGGCCGACGCGCCCGACGCGCAGCCGCTGCTCACGCACGGCGCGCAGGTGCGCTTCAACCACGTGGACTTCAGCTACGAATCCAAGCGCCAGATCCTGTTCGACGTGGACTTCACCATCGCGCCGGGCACCACGACGGCGGTGGTGGGCCACAGCGGTTCGGGCAAGTCGACCTTGTCGCGATTGCTGTTCCGCTTCTATGAGGTCAACGCCGGCGGCATCACCATCGACGGCCAGGACCTGCGCTCGGTCACGCAGGACACGCTGCGCCACGCGATCGGCATCGTGCCGCAGGATACGGTGCTGTTCAACGACACCATCGAATACAACATCGCCTACGGCCAGCCCGGCGCGACAAAAGAGCAGATCGTGGCGGCGGCGCGCGCGGCATCGATCCACGACTTCATCGACAGCCTGCCGGACGGCTACGCGACCATGGTCGGCGAGCGTGGCCTGAAACTCTCCGGCGGCGAGAAGCAGCGCGTGGCCATCGCCCGCACGCTGCTGAAGAATCCCGCCATCCTGATCTTCGACGAGGCCACTTCCGCGCTGGACTCCAAGGCCGAGCAGGCGATCCAGGCGCAGTTGAAGGAAATCGCCAAGAGCCGCACGACGATGGTGATCGCGCACCGCCTGTCCACGGTGGCGGACGCGCAGCAGATCCTGGTGCTGGACCACGGCCGCATCGTCGAACGCGGCACGCACCAGTCGTTGCTGGCGGCGGACGGTTTGTACGCGCAGATGTGGCAACGGCAGCAAGCCAAGGCAGATGAAGAATTGGTGTCGTCGCCCGATGACGCCGTGGACGCAGTCTCTAACTAAGGAATCGACGATGAAGTCTCGTTTTGTGCTGGGTGCGGTGTCTGTCATGATGGCTTGCGTGCAGAGCGCGCACGCCGATCCCACGGAGCAGAAGTTCCGCGCCCTCTACAAGGAGCTGGTCGAGACCAACACCACGCTGTCGTCGGGCAGCTGCACGCTGGCGGCCGAACGCGTCGCCGCGCGATTGAAAACGGCGGGCTTCACCGATTCGCAGCTGCACCTGTACGCGGATCCGGCGCACCCGAAGGAGGGCGGGCTGGTGGCCGTGATGCCGGGCAGCGATCCGAAGGCGAAAGCCATCCTGCTGCTGGCGCACATCGACGTGGTCGAGGCCAAGCGCGAGGACTGGGTGCGCGATCCGTTCACGCTGATCGAGGAAGACGGCAAGTTCTACGCGCGCGGCGCGCTGGACGACAAGGCGCAGGCGGCCATCTGGGCCGATACGCTGGTGCGCTTCAAGACCGAGGGTTACGTGCCGCGCCACACGCTGAAGATGGCGCTGACCTGCGGCGAGGAGACCGGCGGCGCTTTCAACGGCGCCGAGTGGCTGACCAAGAACCGCCGCGAGTTGATCGACGCCGGCTTCGCCATCAACGAAGGCGCGGGCGGCGAGCTTGATGCGGCGGGCAAGCGCGTGTCGATGACGGTGCAGGCGGGCGAGAAGGTGTCGCAGAACTACCGGCTGGAAGTGACCAATCGCGGCGGCCACAGTTCGCGTCCGCAGAAGGACAACGCGATCTACCGCCTGGCCGGCGCGCTGAAAAAGATCGAAGGCTACACCTTCCCGATCCAGCTGGCCGACGGCAGCCGCGGCTACCTGAAGGGCATGTCGAAGATCCAGTCGAACGAAGGCCACAAGGACGTGGCGGCGGCGATGCTGGCCGTGGTGAAGAATCCCAACGATGCCAAGGCGGTGGCGCTGCTCTCGGAGCGCAACAGCAGCTGGGGAGCGATGCTGCACACCACCTGCGTGGCGACCATGCTCGACGCGGGCCACGCCACCAACGCGCTGCCGCAGCGCGCACGCGCCAACATCAACTGCCGCATCTTCCCCGGCGTGACGCAGGAGACGGTGCGCGAGGCGCTGGTCAAGGCCATCAACGATCCGGCCGTGAAGGTGGAGACGCTGGAAATCCGTGGCGAGAATTCGGCACCGCCTGAACTGACGCGCGCCATCATGGAGCCGGTCGAAAAGCTGACCGCGAAGATGTGGCCCGGCGTGCCGGTGCTGCCCATCCTGCAATCGGGCGCCACCGACGGCCAGTTCCTCAACGCCGCCGGCATTCCGACCTACGGCATCAGCGGCATCTTCCTGACGCCGGACCTGGGCAACATCCACGGCCTGAACGAATACATCGGCGTGCAGTCGCTGATGGAAGGCCGCACCTTCCTGTACGACCTTGTGAAGGTCTACGCCGGCCAGAACTAGGTCAATGCGCGGTAGCGGAAATCGCGCATACGCACAGCGCCCTCGCCGGCGCTGTAGACGCCCGGCTTGAGGCTGAGGAAGCCGCCGAACACGTTGTGGTGCATGCCCGATACCTCCATCTGCCACGGATGCTGGATCCATTCGCCGGCTCCGAGCGCGTACCAGAAGGTGACGATGTTGCGGTCGTTGCGCACGCGGATGCGTACCGTGGACACGGCCATCTTCTCGCGCATCCAGCTTTGCTCTTGGCCGTAGTGGTAGGTCCGCATGTGGGTGGTGCTGAAGCCGATGCCGACGAACATGCGTTCGTTGTAGTGCAACAGCAGGCCGCCATGGCCTGCACCTGAAATGTCGAGCGTGACGGTGGCTTCGTAACTTCGCTCGCCGGCCGTGCAGGTGAGCGGTGAGCAGTCGGCCGGTGATGTTCCCTTGCCGGCGATCGTGAGGCCGCCGGCTTCGCGGCGTACGCGCCGCATCTCGTCCGGTCCCGGATTGAAAAAGCTCCACTGCATGCCGAAGCGGTCCTGCGTGAAGTCGTCCGACCACGCGTGGCCGTGCGGGACCGCGCTGCCCTTCTTCGGCATCGGCAGCGGCGACGACAGGTCGCCGCCCTTGGCCTTGAACCAGCCGTCGCTGGTCCATTCGATCGGCTCCAGCAAGGCCTGGCGGCCCAGCGTGCGGTAGCCGTTCTCGTAGCCGTGGTAGACCATCCACCAGTCGCCGGCAGGGCCTTCGACCAGCGTGGCGTGGCCGCGCGACCACCACATCTCGCTGTCGCTGCGGGTGCGCACCAGCGGATTGTGCGGGCAGTTCTCCCACGGGCCGTGGATGGAGCGCGAGCGGGCGGCGATCACCATATGGCTGGTCGGCGGGCCGGAGGTGCCGCCCACCGCCAGCACCAGGTAGTACCAGCCATTGCGGCGCAACAGCTTCGGGCCCTCGGGGGCGAACATCTCCACCACCCAGTCGGATGGATAGCGCCATGGTTCGTAGACTTTTTCCAGCGTGCCGACCGTCGCCAAGCCGTCGTCGGTCAGGCCGATGCGGCGCACGCCATTGACGAACAGGTAGCGTTTGCCGTCCTCGCCGACCGCGTGGCCGGGATCGATCGCGTCGATGTGCAGGTCGACCGGATCGCTCCACGGCCCACGGATGTTGTCGGCCCAGATGACGTAGATGCTGCCTTCGGCGGGGATGTAGATGAAGTAGCGGCCATTGTGCTTGACGAGGTCCATTGCCCATACGCTGCCGATAGGCTTGGTGAGGGCCGCGGCGATGGGTTCCCAGTTCACCAGGTCGCGCGAATGCCAGATCACGGCGCCGGGGTAGGACAGGAAGGACGAAAACGTCATGTAGTAATCGTCGCCGTCCTTGAGGATGGTGGGATCGGGATGGTCGCCGGACAGGATGGGGTTGAGGTAGGTGCCGTTGCCCAGGTCGGCCTTGCGCTGGCCTTCGACGCCGCGCCCCCAGGTGGGTTTGGCGGTGGCTGCCAGCGGAGCCAGTGCGGCGCCCGACAGCAGTGTTTTCAGCGCGGTGCGCCGTGTTGATTTCATGGTGTCTCCGCATGTAGATATTCTCGCGGCCCATGGTGCCCCGAGTGATGCGGACATGCAATTACGAAACTGACCAAGCCGGATAACGATTCCGCCCAACGGTGTCAGCACACGCTTGCTGTGCGGCCGCACCAGGCGCATCATGAATAAAGGACGAAGAGGAGAATCCAATGAAAGATGGTTTGATGCTATTGATTGCCGGCTTGGTTTGTGCGGCTGGTGCAGCGCTATTCTTCAGATTTTTCGGCAACGAGGCTTTCAGCATCCTCACATTGGTGATGCTGGTGTGCGTCCTTGCGGACAACGCGCGTTTGCGGCGCCGGTTGCGGGAGATGGGCGCCAAGCCAGAGGGCAAGCGCACCTGGCTGTGACGAAAAAAAGCCACCATCAGCCTGAGCGCGCTCAAGATCGCGCTCAGTGCCGATGGTGGCTTTTTGCAGTTGCCTGTATTGCTTACGCGGCCTTGACCAGCTCGACGTCGCCGGGAGCGGCCAGTTCGCCCTCCCATTTGGCGACCACCGCAGTGGCCACGCCGTTGCCGATGACGTTGGTCGCGGAGCGCGCCATGTCGAGGAAGTGGTCGATGCCCAGCAACAGCAGCATGCCCGCCTCCGGAATGTTGAACTGGCCCAGCGTCGCGGCGATCACCACCAGCGAGGCGCGCGGCACGCCGGCCATGCCCTTGGAGGTCAGCATCAGCACCATCATCATCGACATCTGCTGGCCCAGCGACATCTCGATGCCGTAAGCCTGCGCGATGAACACGGTGGCGAAGGTGCAGTACATCATCGAGCCGTCCAGGTTGAACGAGTAGCCGATCGGCAGCACGAAGGCGGCCAGGCGGTTGCGGACACCGAAGCGCTCCAGGCCTTCCAGCGTTTTAGGATAGGCCGCTTCGCTCGACGCGGTCGAGAAGGCCAGCAGCACCGGGCTGCGCAGCTCTTTGAGCAGGCCGAAGATGCGGGTCTTCAGGAAGGCGAAGCCGATCACGACCAGCAACAGCCACAACAGCGCGATGCCGAAGTAGAATTCGGCCATGAACACGCCGTAGGTCGACAGCACGCCCAGGCCGCTCTTAGCGATCACGCCCGACACCGCCGCGAACACGGCGAACGGCGCGAACTGCATCACGTAGCCGGTGACCTTGAGCATCACGTGGGCCACGCCATCCAGCGCGGCGACCATGACATTGGCCTTTTCGCCGACCGCCGCGGCGGCCGAACCGAAGAACAGCGAGAAGATCACGATCTGCAGGATCTCGTTCTTGCTCATGCCCTCGACGATGGAGGACGGCACCAGGTGGGTGACGAATTCCTTCAGCGTCAGGCCGGACACGACCAGGTCGGACTTGGCGGTGGTGGCGGCCATGTGGCCCAGCAGCGCGTCGCCGGGGCGGAACATGTTGACCAGCACCAGGCCCAGGCTCAGCGACATCACCGAGGCGATGAAGAACCAGCCCAGCGTCTTGATGCCGATGCGGCCCACCTCGGAGGCGTCGCCCATCTTGGCGATGCCGCAGACCAGCGTCGAGAACACCAGCGGCGCGATGATCATCTTGATCAGGCGGAGGAACAGCGTGGTGATCAGCGACATGTAGTCGGCGAACTCGGTCGGCTTGGCCAGCTGGGTATTGGCCAGGTAACCGGCGAAGATACCCAGCGCCAGTCCGACGAGGATGTAGGTGGTCAATCGGCTTTGTTTATGCATGTTATGAGCTTCCTGTGGTAGTGTCTCTCTGGGCCTGCGCAGAGGGCGGGGTGTCCGCCGCTGCGCGTGTTCTGCATTGGCTGCAACCGGTATGTTATGGTCCGGCTGATGAAACTATGGGCAAGTTCCGCAGTATCCTTGTGGGCAGAGGCGCTGTCAAGCGCATGTAGAGCCGTACCCGCACGGGTGCGGACCGGCTTTTTTATTCAGCGTGTATATGATTGAAATCGATAACGTCAGTAAGTGGTACGGCCAGTTTCAGGTGCTGGCGGAGTGCACCACCAGCGTGGTGAAGGGCGATGTGATGGTGATTTGCGGGCCTTCCGGCTCCGGCAAGTCGACGCTTATCAAGACGGTCAACGGGCTGGAGCCGTTCCAGCACGGCCGAATCACCGTCGACCGCGTCTCGGTCGGCGACAAAAATACCGATCTGCCGGCCCTGCGGGCGCGGATCGGCATGGTTTTCCAGAATTTCGAGCTGTTTCCCCATTTATCGGTGCGCGACAACCTGAACCTGGCCCAGGTCAAGGTGCTGGGCCGCAGCGTGGACGAGGCCACCGAGCGCGGCCAGCGCTACCTGGACCGGGTCGGCCTGCTGGCGCAGCAGGACAAATTTCCCAGCCAGCTCTCCGGCGGCCAGCAGCAGCGCGTGGCCATCGCCAGGGCGCTGTCGATGGACCCGATCGCCATGCTGTTCGACGAGCCCACCTCCGCGCTGGACCCGGAAATGGTCAACGAGGTGCTGGACGTGATGGTCGGCCTGGCGCAGGAGGGCATGACCATGATGGTGGTCACCCATGAAATGGGATTCGCCCGCAAGGTGGCCAACCGCGTGGTGTTCATGGACAAGGGCCGCATCCTGGAGGATAGCGCCAAGGATGAATTCTTCGCCGCGCCCCGTTCGGAGCGGGCACGTGATTTTCTCGCCCGGATAATTCATTAATATTTTATCTACAGAGGCGCGGAGTATCCCCTCAGGCTGGCCTGCACGAAATCGATGAACAGCCGCACCCGCGACGGGATCAGGCGCGATTCGATGATCGCGTACACCGGTACCGGCGCGAAGTCCCAATCCGGCAGCACCCGTTGCAACTGGTCTCGTTCCAGTTCCCCGATCGCCTCGGGGCCGGCGGAAATCGCCACGCCCAAGCCCAGCGAGGCCAGTTTCCTGCACATGCCGATGTTGTTGGTGGCGTAGCGACCGCCGACATCGACGGTGACCGTCTTCTTGCGTGAGGACAGCGTCCATTGCGCCCTGCCTCCGACCGGGAACGGGATGATGCACTGGTGGTTGACCAGGTCGTCGGGATGTTCCAGCGGCGGCGCGCCGCGCAGGTATTCCGGCGACGCGAACAGGTGACGCGGCAGCAGGCCCACCTGCCGGGCGATCAGCGTCGATGGCGTCGGCGGCGGTGTGCCTATGCGGATCGCACAATCGAAGCCGTCGGCCACGAGGTCGACGCGGCGCGGCGTCAGGTCCATTTCGAAATCGATTTGCGGATACTGCGTGCTGAACGCCTTCAGCGACGGCGCCAGGTAGGAAATCGCCAGGTCCACCGGCATCGATACCCGCAGCGTGCCGGTGGGGTGCTCGGCCAGTTCCTGCAGCGATTCGTGCGCGAGGCGCGCCTCGCGCACGATGCTTTCGCAGCGGCGGAAATAGGCTTGCCCGGCCTCGGTCAGCTCGACCTTGCGGGTGGAGCGATGGAACAGGCGCACGCCGATTTCTTTTTCCAGCTCCGAGATGCGGCGCGACAGTGTGGAATTGGGCATGTCGAGCGTCTCGGCGGCGCGCCGGAACCCCCTGGCGTTGGCGACCGCCACGAACAATTCCATGCTCGATAAAAGTGACATTGTGATTGCTCCATCAGTGGATCAGTGATTTCATTTTAAGCTATTTATCCCGCAGGGGAATCAATGGATGATGGCTGCACATTCACTCACTTAGCGAGGCTCCCAATGAACACCTTATCGACAGCAGTGCAAATCGGCCGTTACACCCTGCGCAACCGCATGGTGATGGCGCCCATGACCCGGTCGCGCGCCAACGACGCGGACGGCGTGCAGTCCGAACTGGCCGTGACCTACTACCGCCAGCGTGCCACGGCGGGCTTGATCGTCACCGAAGGCGTCTTCCCCAGCGCGATGGGCAAGGGCTATGTGCGTACCCCGGGCATCTACAGCGACGAACAGGTGGCCGCATGGAAGAAGGTGACGGCGGCGGTGCATGCCGAAGGTGGCCGCATCTTCATGCAGCTGATGCACACCGGCCGCATCTCGCATCCCAGCATGCTGCCCGGCGGCGTGCTGCCGGTCGCACCGTCCGCGATCAAGCCTGCGGGGCAGTCCTTTACCGCCGGCGGCATGATGGATTACGTCACGCCGCGTGCATTGGAGACCGCCGAGGTGGCGGATGTGGTGGCCGAATACCGCATGGCGACACGGCGCGCGCTGGAGGCGGGCTTTGACGGTGTGGAGCTGCATGCGGCGTCGGGCTATCTGCCGGAGCAGTTCCTGGCGTCGGGCAGCAACCAGCGCAGCGACCAGTACGGCGGTTCGATTCCCAACCGCGCGCGCTTCATCCTGGAGGTGCTCGGCGCGATGATCGCGGAAGCGGGCGGCGATCGTGTCGGCATCAAGATCTCGCCGGAGATGGGGTTCAACGACATCAAGGATGACACGCCGGTGGAGACCTACACCTACCTGGTGCGGCAGCTCGCTCCGCTGGGCCTGGCCTATCTGCACGTGGCCAAGTTCCAGGCTGAATATGACTACCACGGCGCGCTGCGGCCTTTGTTCAACGGCGCCTACATCCTGGGCGGCGGCCAGACCCGCGAGTCCGGCGAACAGCGCATCGCGGCCGGGGAGGCCGATGCGGTGGCCTATGGCAGTGCCTTCCTCGCCAATCCCGACCTGCCACGCCGCTTCGCGTTGAAGGCGCCGCTCAACACGCCCAATCCGGCGTTGTTCTATGCGCCGGGGGCGCAGGGCTATATCGACTATCCTGCGCTGGACGACGCCGCAAGCAATCGCGCGCTGCGCATCCACGCCTACGGCGGCGTGGAGGTGATGCAATGGGATGAGGTGCCGATGCCGCAGCCAGGGCCGGGCGAAGTGCTGGTGCGGGGTGCCGCCGCCGGCGTCAATGGCCTCGATTGGAAAATCCGCGATGGATTGGTCAAGGATGTTTTCCAGCTGCCGCTGCCCGCCACGCTGGGTTTGGAATTGGCCGGCGAGGTGGTCGCGGTTGGCGAGGGAGTCGACAGCTTCGTGGCAGGCGACCGTGTATTTGGCGCGTTGGGCGGCCTGGGTGCCTACGCAAGCTACGTGGCGGTTGCTGCCTCGAAGCTGGCGCCGACACCTGCCGCCATTGAAGATGCCACCGCTGCGGCGATTCCTGTCGCCTCGATGACGGCATGGCAGGCGTTGTTTGAAACCGGCCAGTTGCAACGCGGCGAGACGGTGCTGATCCATGGAGCGGCCGGCGGCGTTGGCAGCTACGCGGTGCAGTTTGCCAAGCAGGCCGGTGTCCGTGTGCTGGCCACCGCGCAAGGCCGCAATGCCGACCTGCTGCGCCGCCTTGGCGCCGATGAAGTCATCGACTACAAAACCACCCGCTTCGAGGACGTGGCGAAGGATGTCGACCTGGTGTTCGATCTGGTGGGCGGCGAAACGCTGGACCGGTCGTGGCAAGTGCTGTCGCCGCAAGGCCGCATCGTCAGCATCGCCGCGCCGGACATCGTCCAGCGCACGCCGGCCGGCCGCCGTGGCACGTGGCATGCGAATCACCCCGACGGCGAGCTGCTGGCGAGGATCGCCAAGCAGGCTGCCAGCGGCGAGTTGACCGTGGTGGTGTCGGAGCTTGTCGCGGCAGGGGAGGCGGCGGCCGCCATCGAGCGCAACAAAACCGGCCACGGCGCAGGGAAGACGGTGATACGCTTCTAAGTAGTCTGGACGCGCTACTCGTAGTGCGTCCACATGCGCAGGATGCGGCGGCTACCTCTATAGCGCCTTTCTGCGCCTGGTGGGACTACATTAGCCGCCAGCTAACCAGATTAGTTTCCTGTCGCTGTCACTCAACGGCTCCCCGCGTGCGGCGATGATTGACTCGAGCATTCCTGGCACCGACAACAAGTGCAGCGTTTCCTGGATTGCAAGCCAGTCGTCGACGGAGAGCAGTACCGCGTTGTGGCGCTTGCCAGTTATAGTTATCGGCATGTGACTGATCGCGGTCTCGTCAATTAGGTCATAGAGGCATGTGCGCGCATCACTTGCGGAAATGGTGTCCATGACTGCTCCTTTGTGGCGTCATCAAAAACATATGCCTTCACGCAGGCACTGTCAAGCGAACGGCGCGAGAGGGTAAAATGGCGGGATTCGTCATATAGCCTGAAAGCCCGCCGCCATGTCCGACCTCGAACACACCCCAGACAGCATCACCATCGCCCGTCCCGACGACTGGCACTTGCACCTGCGCGACGGCGCCACCCTGGCCAGCGTGCTGCCACATAGCGCCCGCCAGTTCGGCCGCGCCATCGTGATGCCCAACCTGAAACCGCCGGTGACCACCACCGCCGCCGCCGAGGCCTATCGCAGCCGCATCATGGCCGCGCTGCCGGCTGGGATGAAATTCGAGCCGCTGATGACGCTCTACCTGACCAACAACACGCCGCCGGACGAGATCCTGCGCGCGCAGGAAAGCGGCATCGTCCACGCGGTCAAGCTGTACCCGGCCGGCGCCACCACCAACTCGGACGCCGGCGTGACCGACCTGTCCAACTGCTACAAGACGCTGGAGATGATGCAGGAAGTGGGCATGCCCTTCCTGGTCCACGGCGAAGTCACCGACCAGGACATCGACCTGTTCGACCGCGAAGCCGTCTTCATTGAGCGCGTGATGCGCCCGCTGCGCCGCGACTTCCCGGCGCTGAACATCGTCTTCGAACACATCACCACCAAGCACGCCGCCCAGTACGTGGCCGAAGCCGAAGGTCCGATCGCCGCGACCATCACCGCGCATCACCTGCTGTACAACCGCAACGACATCTTCAAGGGCGGCATCCGTCCGCACTACTACTGCCTGCCGGTGCTCAAGCGCGAAGAACACCGCCTGGCGCTGGTCACCGCCGCCACCAGCGGCGACGAGCGCTTCTTCCTTGGCACCGACTCCGCGCCGCACGCGCAGGGCGCCAAGGAAGCCGCCTGCGGCTGCGCCGGCTGCTACACCGCGCTGCACGCGATGGAGCTGTACGCCGAAGCCTTCGAACGCGCCGGCGCGCTGGACAAGCTGGAAGCCTTCGCCAGCTTCAACGGCCCGGCCTTCTACGGCCTGCCGCGCAATACCGACACCATCACGCTCAAGCGCGAGCAGTGGACGCTGCCGGAAACCCTGCCGCTGGCGGACCAGCAGGTGGTGCCGCTCAACGCCGGCGAAACCATCAACTGGAAAATGGTATAAGCAGTGCTGCAAGCGATAGACTGGCCGCGTCCCTGGTACGACTCGATACGTACGGCGGCCGGCCACCTCTCGGCGGACGTGCCATTCATCGACACGCTCAACGCGCAAGCCGCCGCACTGGGCCTGCGCAACCACCAGGGCTTGCCGGTCCATTTCGTGCCGCAAGAGTCGCTGCCGGAAGGGACTGCGTACGAAGCCTTCATCGGCGCCACCGGCGGCGTGCCCACGCGCGACAATCTGCACGACTTCTTCAACGGCCTTGTGTGGCTTAGCTTCCCGCGCATCAAGGTGCAGCTGAACGCCTTGCAGGCTGCGCAGATCGCGCTCGACGGCGTCGGCAAATCGCGCGGCCCGGCGCGCGACGGCGCTACCATCTTCGACGAAAACGCCGCCCTGCTGGTGGTGCGCGACAGCGCCGCCGGCCACGCGCTGACGGCCGCGCTGCGCGACCATCAATGGCGCGCCGCCTTCGTCGAGCAACGCGCCAGCTTCGGGCCGGAGGCGCAAGTCTGGCTGTTCGGCCACGCGCTGATGGAAAAGCTGGTCGCGCCGCGCAAGGCGATCACCGCGCACACCCGCGTGGTGGTGGCCGGCGACGACTTCTTCGCCATGGATCACGACGCCCGCCGCCACTGGATCGACGCCAAGGTGGCGCAGGAGCTGTCCGAACATGGCCTGAGCACCGCCGACTTCACGCCGATGCAGGCGCTGGGCGTGCCGGGCTGGTGGCCGGAGCAGGACGACGCCTTCTACAACGATGCAACGGTGTTCCGCCCCAAGCGCGCAGCGGCGGTAGAATAGATTTTTTAACCGACTTCGCCGCCGACGCGGCAGAAAGAGCACGCCATGACGCAGGTAATTCGCTGGGGGATACTCGGCACCGGCAAGATCGCCAAGGCTTTCGCCACCGCCTTGCAGGAGACCCCGGGCGCCAAGCTGGCCGCCGTTGCTTCGCGCAGCGTAGATAGCGCTACCACCTTCGGCGCCGAATACGGCGTTGAACGCTGCCACGGCAGCTACCAGGCGTTGGCGGACGATCCCGAAGTCGATGTGATCTACATCGGCACGCCGCACCCCATGCACCACGAGAACGCGCTGATGTGCCTCCACGGCGGCAAGGGCGTGCTGGTGGAGAAGTCGTTCACCATGAACCGCGGCCAGGCCGAGGAGATCATCAACCTCGCGCGCCAGAAAAAGCTGTTCGTGATGGAGGCGATGTGGACGCGCTTCATGCCGGCCGTGGTGGAGGCCAAGCGCATCGTCGACAGCGGCGAGATCGGCGTGCCGGCCAACGTCAGCGCGGACTTCGGCTTTACCTCGGACGCGGGCCCGGAGCATCGCCTGTTCGCGCCGGAGCTGGGCGGCGGAGCGCTGCTGGACCTGGGCATCTATCCCTTGTCGATGGCGTCGTTCTTCCTCGGCCCCGTGACGGGCACGAAGGCGCAGGCCGAGATGACCGCCACCGGCGTCGACATGCAGACCGCGTTCACGCTGACGCACAAGGGCGGCGGCGTATCGTCGTGCGCGTGCAGCCTGCGTTCGCGCACGCCGACCGAGCTGACGATCTCCGGCACCAAGGGCTTCGTGCGCCTGCACGACCGCTTCCACAACACCGAGACCATCACCGTCACGCTGGTGGATGGCGCCTCGCGCAGCGAACGCACCATCAACCTTCCGCGCAGCGGCAACGGCTACACGCACGAAGCGCAGGAAGTGGGCCGCTGCATCCGCGCCGGCTTGATCGAAAGCCCGGTGATGCCGCACGAGGAAACGCTTTCCATCATGGGCACGCTGGACGGCATCCGCGCGCAAATCGGCTTGAAGTACCCCGCCGACCTTTAGGGCCTTCAAGCGCGGGCGGCAGGAACTGGTTAGAATCGGCGGATATCGTTTTTACAATCAGGTTCCTATCATGTTCGTCGCCGCTCGTCCCCCCTCACTGAAAACCGTCCTGCTGGCCAGTGGCGTCGTCCTGACGCTGGCCATGGGCGTGCGCCACGGCTTCGGCTTCTGGATGCAGCCCATCTCGCAGGCCAACGGCTGGACGCGTGAAACCTATTCGCTGGCGCTGGCCTTGCAGAACCTGTTGTGGGGCGCCTTCGGCCCGTTCGCCGGCATGGCGGCCGACCGTTACGGCACCATGCGCGTGGTGGTGGTGGGCGCCTTCAGCTACATGGCGGGGCTGGTGTGGATGGCGCTGGTGAAGGATCCGACCATGTTCGTCATCGGCTCGGGCGTGTTCATCGGCCTGGCGCTGGCGTGTACCGCGTTCGGCGCGGTCAGCGGCATCATCGGCCGTGTGGCGCCGGTGGAGAAGCGCTCGTGGGCATTCGGCATCTCCGGCGCGGCCAGCTCCTTCGGCCAGTTTTTGATGATGCCGGTCGAGCAGCAGCTGATTTCCGCGGTGGGCTGGCAGACCGCCTTCTATCTGCTGGCCGGGCTGGTGGTGCTGCTGATGGTGCCGATGGCCTTCCATCTGCGCGAACCGGCGGTGGAGCATGGCGGCGGCCCGCAGCAAAGCGTGCGCGAAGCGATGAGCGAGGCGGTGGGCAACCGCTCCTTCCTGTTCCTGGTGGCGGGTTATTTCGTGTGCGGCTTCCAGCTGGTGTTCATCGGCGTGCACATGCCGGCGTACCTGAAGGACAAGGGCATCGCCAGTCCGGGCGTGGCGGTGATGGCGCTGGCGCTGATTGGATTGTTCAACATCTTCGGCTCCTACTACGCGGGCAAGCTGGGAGGGCGCTTCCCCAAGCGCTACCTGCTGTCGTCGATCTACTTCACGCGGGCGGTGGTCATCGGCCTGTTCCTGCTGGCGCCATTGACGCCGTACTCGGTGTACGTCTTCGCGGCGGCGATAGGATTCATCTGGCTGTCGACGGTGCCGCTGACGAACGGCATCATCGCCGGCATCTTCGGCGTCAAGCACATGTCGATGCTGGCGGGCGTGGTGTTCTTCTCGCACCAGGTGGGCAGCTTCATCGGCGTATGGCTGGGCGGCTACCTGTTCGCAAAATTGGGCAGCTACGACATCGTCTGGGGCATCGCCATCGGCCTGAGCGTGATGGCGGGGCTGATCAACTTGCCGATCAACGAGCGCGCCATCGAACGTGGCGTGTTGAAAGCGGCCTGACGATGAAAACCTGGCTGCTGCGCTCAGCCGGCGCCGTGGTGCTGGCGCTGGTGTTCATGGCCTACCTGACGCCCGACTTCCTGCTCGACCTCGCCAACCGCTTCTACCTGTGCTTTTAGGGTGGGGTCAAGTCTGACATTCGGACACGAGCTCTGCCGTAGCGGGCGCTACAGCAGAGCTCGTGTCCGAATGTCAGACTTGACCCCAACTAGACTTTGAGAAATTCTTCGCGGCCGCCTAGCCAGCGGGCAAGGTGGGCTTCGACCGTGGCGGCTTTTTCGGGGGTGTTGGCGTGGAGGAGGTCGTGGGCGACGTCGCGCGCCTGGTCGACCAACCAGCCGTCCGTCTCCAGGTCGGCGAAGCGCAGCATCGCCTGGCCGGATTGGCGGGCGCCCAGGAATTCGCCGGGGCCTCGGATCTCCAGGTCGCGGCGGGCGATTTCGAAGCCGTCGGTGGTTTCGCGCATCGTCATCAGGCGCTGCTTGGCGACGCCTCCCAGTGGGCTTTGGTACAGCAGCAGGCACACCGACGCCGCCGAGCCCCGCCCCACGCGTCCGCGCAGCTGGTGCAGCTGCGATAAACCGAAACGCTCCGCATGCTCGATCACCATCAGCGATGCATTCGGCACGTCCACGCCCACCTCGATCACCGTGGTGGCGACCAGCACCTGCATCTCGTTGGCGCTGAAGGCGTCCATCACCGCCTGCTTCTCGGCCGGCTTGAGGCGGCCGTGGACCAGGCCCACGTTCAGGTCCGGCAGCGCTTCAGCCAGCAGGGCGTGCGTGTCGGTGGCGGTTTGCAGTTGCAGCGCTTCCGATTCCTCGATCAGCGGACAGACCCAGTAGATCTGCCGTCCCTCCAGCGCGGCGGCATGCACTCGTTCGATCACTTCGTCGCGCCGGTTCTGGTCGATGGCGCGCGTGACGATGGGACTGCGGCCCGGCGGCAGCTCGTCGATCACCGACACTTCCAGGTCGGCGTAGTAGGTCATCGCCAGCGTGCGCGGGATCGGCGTGGCCGACATCATCAGCTGGTGCGGCACCGCGCCCTCGACGCCCTTGTTGCGCAAGGTAAGCCGCTGCCCCACGCCGAAGCGGTGCTGCTCGTCGACGATCACCAACCCGAGATTGGCGAAGTTCACCGCCTCCTGGATCAGCGCGTGCGTGCCGATCACCAGTTGCGCCTCGCCCGATTCGATCAGCGCGTACGCGGCCAGCTTTTCTTTTTTCTTCAAGCTGCCCGTCAGCCACGCGACCTTCACGCCCAAGGGCTCCATCCACGCGGCGATCTTGCGGAAGTGCTGGTCGGCGAGGATCTCGGTCGGCGCCATCAGCGCGGCCTGGTAGCCGCTGTCGATGGCCTGCGCGGCGGCCAGCGCCGACACCACCGTCTTGCCACTGCCGACATCTCCCTGCAGCAGCCGCTGCATCGGATACGGATGGCGCAGGTCGGCGCGGATTTCGTTGAGCACGCGCTGCTGCGCGCCGGTCAGCTTGAACGGCAGCGCGGCCTGGAAGCTCGCCGACAAGGCGCCGATCACCGTCAGCGCCGCCGCACCCTTGGCACGGCGCGCACGCTGCGCGCGCTTCAACGACAGCTGCTGCGCCAGCAGTTCGTCGAACTTCATGCGCGTCCACGCCGGATGCGAACGGTCGAGCAGCGCATGCTCGTCCACCTGCTGCGGCGGATAGTGCAGCAGCTTCACCGCCGGCTCGAAGTCGGACAGCTGCATCCGCGCGCGCAGCTGCTCCGGCAGCGTGTCGGTCCAGTCGACCCGCTTCATCGCATCGCCGATGGCGCGCCGCAGTATCGGCTGCGACAGCCCTTCGCCCGACGGATACACCGGCGTCAGGGAAGTGGGCAGCGGCGCGCCCTCGTTGACCACCTTGTACGCCGGATGCACCATCTCGGCGCCGAAGAAGCCGTGTTTCAACTCGCCGCGCGCGCGCACCCGCGTGCCCTCGGCCAGCTGCTTGACCTGGCTGCCGTAGAAGTTCATGAAGCGCAGCTGCAAATCGCCCGTCTCGTCGGCGATATGCACCAGCAGCTGCTTGCGCGGCTTGTAGGTGATTTCATTTTTCACCACCAGGCCCTCGACCTGCGAGGTCTCGCCGCCGTGCAGCCGCGCCTCTTCGATGGTGATGACCTGGGTTTCGTCCTCGTAGCGCATGGGCAGGTGCAGCACCAGGTCCATATCGGTGTGCAGGCCGAGCTTGGCCAGCTTGGCTTCAGGGCTGACTGTCTTTTTGACGGTTTTCGAGGTTGAAACAGGCATATTGGAGCGTTTTTCGGGCACTAGCGTAAAATAGAGGGTTGGCCGCAGTAAAGCAACGCCGGTATTGTACGACTTGCACCGCCTTCGGGCCTATCCGAATTTTCTTCAACAGTTTCCAGAAGTCCGCAAATGTACTCGCTTTCCGATTTCGATTTTAACTTGCCGCAAGAGCGTATTGCGCAATTCCCGCTGCCAGACCGCAGCGCCTCCCGCCTGCTGCACCTGGACGGCGAGCAGATCATCGACCGCCGGTTCGCCGACATCGTCGGCCTGCTGCAGCCAGGCGACCTGCTGGTGATGAACGATACCCGCGTGCTCAAGGCGCGCTTCTTCGGCGTCAAGGAAAGCGGCGGCAAGATCGAGGCGCTGGTCGAGCGCGTGCTGGACAACCGCACCGTGCTGGCCCAGGTGCGCGCCTCCAAGTCGCCCGGCCCCGGCGTCAAGATCCGCCTGGCCGACGCCTTCGACGTCACCGTCGGCGAGCGCGCCGGCGAGTTCTACACCCTGCATTTCGACGCCGACGTGTTCGACCTGATCGAGGCCCACGGCCGCCTGCCGCTGCCGCCCTACATCGAGCACGATGCCGACTCCTTCGACGAGACCCGCTACCAGACGGTGTTCAACAAGGTGCCGGGCGCGGTGGCCGCGCCGACCGCCGGCCTGCACTTCGACGAGAAGCTGCTGGCCGAGCTGAAGGCCAAGGGCGTCAACTTCGCCTACGTCACGCTGCATGTGGGCGCCGGCACCTTCCAGCCGGTGCGCGCCGAGGTGCTGGCCGAGCACAAGATGCACACCGAGTGGTACACCATGCCGCAGGAGACCGTGGACGCCGTGCGCGCCACCCGCGCCGCCGGCCGCGACGTGGTGGCGGTCGGCACCACCAGCCTGCGCGCGCTGGAATCGGCCTCGCAGAGCGGCCAGCTGGAGGCGGGCAGCGCCGATACCGCGCTGTTCATCACTCCCGGCTACCAGTTCAAGACGGTCACGCGCCTGATCACCAATTTCCACCTGCCGAAGTCGACCCTGCTGATGCTGGTGTCGGCCTTCGCCGGCTTTGAAGAGATCCGCAAGGCCTACGCCCACGCGATCGCCAACGAATACCGTTTCTTCAGCTATGGCGACGCCATGCTGTTGACGACACAAGCACGAGCAAAATAAGGAACAACATGCTGGAATTTAAACTGCACAAGACCGACAGCAGCGGCCTGACCAAGGCCCGCCGCGGCGAAGTCAAACTGAACCACGGTGTGGTCCAGACCCCGATCTTCATGCCGGTCGGCACCTACGGCTCGGTCAAGGCGATGTCGCCGCTGGAGCTGAAGGAAATCGGCGCCCAGATCATCCTGGGCAACACCTTCCACCTGTGGCTGCGCCCGGGCAACGACGTCATGGCCAAGTTCGGCGGCCTGCACGACTTCATGGGCTGGGACAAGCCCATCCTGACCGATTCCGGCGGCTTCCAGGTGTTTTCGCTGGGCGCGATGCGCAAGATCACCGAGGAGGGCGTGCACTTCAACTCGCCGATCAACGGCGACAAGCTGTTCCTGTCGCCGGAAGTGTCGATGCAGATCCAGCGCGTGCTGAACTCGGACATCGTCATGCAGTTCGACGAATGCACCCCTTATGAAATCGACAATCGCCCGGCCACGCTGGACGAGGCGGCCAAGTCGATGCGGATGTCCCTGCGCTGGGCGCAGCGCTCGATGGACGAGTTCAACCGTGGCGAGAACCCGAACGCGCTGTTCGGCATCGTCCAGGGCGGCATGTTCGAGAACCTGCGCGACGAATCGCTGGCCAAGCTGGAAGAGATCGACTTCCCGGGCCTGGCCATCGGCGGCCTGTCGGTCGGCGAGCCGAAGGAGGACATGATGCGTATCCTGGCCCACGTCGGCCCGAAAATGCCGGCCAACAAGCCGCACTACCTGATGGGCGTGGGCACGCCGGAAGACCTGGTCAACGGCGTGTCCAACGGCGTCGACATGTTCGACTGCGTGATGCCGACCCGTAACGCCCGCAATGGCTGGATCTTCACCCGCTTCGGCGACGTGAAAATCAAGAACGCGCGTTACAAGGAAGACAAGGAACCGCTGGACAGCAGCTGCTCCTGCTATGCTTGCCGCAATTTCTCGCGCGCCTACCTGCACCACCTGAACCGCACCCAGGAAATCCTGGGCGCACGGCTGAACACCATCCACAACCTGCACTACTACCTGGACATCATGCGCCAGATGCGCGAGGCGCTGGATGAGGACCGTTTCCACGCCTGGACCCTGCAATTCCACGCCGACCGCGCGCGCGGCGTTTAATTTTGTTGTAACTCTTGTAAAAAGATTTATCTTACCCAGATACCCGGAAGTCCTCCCGGCTTCCGGCCAGTGCTAGAATACAGCGCTATTTTTTCAAACTATTATCGGAGTCACCTGTGTTCATTTCCAACGCTTACGCCCAATCGGCTTCCCCACTCGACGCACTCGGCCTGGGCGGTAACCTCACCAGCTTCCTGCCGCTGATCCTGATGTTCGTGGCGATGTACTTCCTGATGATCCGTCCTCAGCAAAAACGCGCCAAGGAACAGAAGGCCATGATGGAAGCCCTGGCCAAGGGCGACGAAATCGTGACCGCCGGCGGCGTGCTGGGCAAGGTTTCCAAGGTAACCGACCTGTATGTGACCATCGAAATCTCCAGCGGCGCCGAAATGACGGTGCAGAAGAATTCGGTCACCATGCTGCTGCCTAAGGGCACGCTCAAGGCGCTGTAATCAGGCCCCGGCCCGCCGCGCGCGGGCCGTATTGCATCCGACGCCTAACACTGAACGTTGAACAATATGAATCGCTATCCCCTCTGGAAATACATACTGATCGTAGTCGCCATCCTGCTGGGCGCGCTGTACACCGCGCCCAACTACTATGGCGAATCGCCTGCGGTCCAGGTCACGAGCGGTAAATCGACCGTCAAGATGTCGTCCGAAATGACCGCCAAGGTGGAAGAGGTGCTCAAGGGCGCCGGCATCGCCACCAACGGCATCGCCTTCGACGGCACCGGCACCTACGCTTCCGTGCGCGCCCGCTTCGCCGATCCGGACACCCAGTTCCGCGCCAAGTCGGTGCTGGAAAAAGGCTTGAACGCCGATCCGGCCGACCCGACCTACCTGGTCGCGCTGAACCTGCAAAAAGACACGCCGAAATGGCTGCAGGCGCTGCATGCGCTGCCGATGTACCTCGGCCTCGACTTGCGCGGCGGTGTGCACTTCCTGATGCAGGTTGACACCAAGGCGGTGCTGGCCAAGCGCGTGCAAGGCATCCAGGCCGCGTCCCGCACCCTGCTGCGTGATAAGAATGTGCGTCACGCCGGCATCGACCGCGTGGGCGACACCATCGAAATCAAATTCCGCGACGACGCCACCCGCCAGAAGGCCAAGGACGTGCTGCAAGGCCAGATGACCGACCTGCTGTTCGTCGATTCCGGCGAAGGCGATGCGCTGAAGACCACCGTCAGCCTGAAGCCGGCCGCGCTCAAGCAGACCATCGACGATGGCGTCAAGCAGAACATCGCCACGCTGTCCAAGCGTGTGAATGAGCTGGGCGTGTCCGAGCCTGTGCTGCAGCAGCAAGGCCCCGACCGCATCGTGGTCCAGCTGCCGGGCGTGCAGGACGTGGCCCGCGCGCGCGCCGTGATCGGCCGCACCGCGACGCTGGAAGTACGCATGGTCGACGAAACCGTCACCCCGGGCACCGAGATGACGGCCGCGATTCCGTTCAACTCCGAGCTGTTCACCGTTGGTAAAGGCGTGCCGGTCGTGTTGACCAAGGACGTGGTGCTGACCGGCGACTACATCTCCAGCGCCACCGCCAGCTTCGACCAGAACCAGCAGCCAGCGGTCGGCATCGACCTGAATGGCGACGGCGGCCGCAAGATGCGCGACGCCACCCGCGACCGCGTGGGCAAGAAGATGGCCATCGTGCTGTTCGAAAAGGGCAAGCCGGAAGTGCTGTCGGTGGCCACCATCCAGAGCGAACTGGGTAGTCGCTTCCAGATCACCGGCATGGGCAACGCGGAGAACTCCGCCGAGCTGGCGCTGCTGCTGCGCTCCGGCGCGCTGTCCGCGCCGATGGACGTGATCGAAGAACGCACCATCGGCCCGCAGCTGGGCGCAGAGAACATCAGCAAGGGCCTGCACTCGACGATGTACGGCTTCGCCGCCATCGCCCTGTTCATGATCGTCTACTACATGATGTTCGGCTTCTTCAGCGTGCTGGCGCTGGCCTGCAACCTGTTGCTGCTGGTGGCCCTGCTGTCGTTGATGCAGGCGACCCTGACCCTGCCTGGTATCGCCGCTATCGCGCTGGCGCTGGGTATGGCGATCGACGCCAACGTGCTGATTAACGAGCGTATCCGCGAGGAGCTGCGTTCCGGCGCCACGCCGCAGGCGGCGATTTCCGCCGGCTTCGACCGCGCATGGGCGACCATCATCGACTCCAACGTGACCACGCTGATCGTCGGTATCGCCCTGTGGGTGTTCGGCTCCGGTCCGATCCGCGGCTTCGCCGTGGTGCACTGCCTGGGTATTTTGACCTCGATGTTCTCCGCCGTGTTCATCTCGCGCGGTGTGGTCAACCTCTGGTATGGCCGCAAGAAGAAGCTGCAATCGATCGCCATCGGTACCGTTTGGGTACCGGGTCTGAAATAACTCAGGGGTTCACATGGAATTTTTCCGCATCAAAAAAGACATACCGTTCATGCGCCACGCGCTGGTGTTCAACGTGATTTCCGCGTTGACCTTCGTCGCGGCCGTGTTCTTCCTGATCCACAATAAGCTGCACTTCTCGGTGGAGTTCACCGGCGGCACCGTGATGGAACTGCGCTACCAGCAGCCTGCGAAGCTGGAGCAGATCCGCCACTCGCTGGAGAAGATCGGCTACGAGCAGCCGGAAGTGACCAGCTTCGGCACCGCGCACGACGTCATGCTGCGCCTGCCGGTGATCAAGTCGGTCACCTCCAAGGATGCGTCGCAGCTGGTGTTCACCACGCTGTGCGCGGCCGAGCAGGGCGCGCCCAAGCAGATCGACACCGTGACCGCCAAGGGCGAGCACGTGGTCAAGTCGGCCTGCATGGACGCCGCCGGCGCCGAAACCGTCTCGCTGCAAAAAGTCGAATTCGTCGGCCCGCAGGTGGGCGACGAGCTGGCGCAGAACGGCTTGAACGCGCTGGTGATGGTGATCATCGGCGTGATGATCTACCTGGCCGTGCGCTTCGAATGGAAGTTCGCCGTGGCGGCGATCATCGCCAACTTGCACGACGTGGTCATCATTCTCGGCTTCTTCGCTTTCTTCCAGTGGGAGTTCTCGCTGACGGTGCTGGCGGCGGTGCTGGCGGTGCTGGGTTACTCGGTCAACGAGTCGGTGGTTATCTTCGACCGTATCCGCGAAAACTTCCGCAAGCAGCGCAAGTCGTCGGTGCATGAAGTGATCGACAACGCGATCACCTCGACCATCTCGCGTACCATCATCACCCACGGCTGCACGCAGATGATGGTGCTGTCGATGCTGTTCCTGGGCGGTCCTACGCTGCACTACTTCGCCGTCGCGCTGACCATCGGTATCTGCTTCGGTATTTACTCGTCGGTGTTCGTGGCTGCGGCCGTGGCCATGTGGCTGGGCGTGAAGCGTGAAGACCTGATCAAGCCTATCAAGGAAAAAGACGAAACCGATGGCGCTGTAGTTTAAATAACGTTATCGAATCGATAGTAGAATCCCCCAGCGCTTTTGGCCTTGGGGGATTTTTTATGTCGTACAGATTTTTAGCCAGCTTGTTGGTGTGCTGCGCCGCGCATGGCGCCGAACTGCCGTGGGATTTGAGCTACGCCTCCGCGCTGCGCGATCATCCGATCGCCGAGAATGAGTTCATGCGCGTCTGGCCGCAGCAGCATCCGCAGCGGCCCATCCATCAAAAGCTGGCGCAGTACGCGGGCGAGCCGATCGAAGCGTCGATGCTGATCGAGCAGCCCGATGGTCACGCCGGCGACCCGATCGCCCAGTGGTTCATCAAGACACGCAGCGGCGCGCAGCTGTGCAGCTTCCATCCCAAGCGCATGAACGATCCGTGCAGGAAGCTCGATCCCGCGCGTGTCGAGGCGGCGATCCGCGACGTGCTGCACATGAGCGACCCCTGGCCGCCGCGCGGCGACGGGCTGGTGGCGGAGAAGGATTACTTCGGCCCCGGCAAGCCGATGCTGCTCAATTACTTTGGTTACGTCAGCGTGTACGTGGATGGCGTGGCGTCGCAGCGTCCCATCGGCGGCGACGAGTGGGCGGAATGGCTCGACAAGTCGCGGCCCGCCGGGCCGGAAGCGGGACGCATGCAGCAGGCGCTGGCGCGCGCGATGGAAGGCGCTGTGGTCGCGGAGGCCGCCCCCGCAGCCAGGCCCGTCGCCCCTGCGCAGGACAACACCGAACTGAATGCCCGCAACGCGCTGATCGCCGAGGTGCAGGGCTACCTGCAAAAGGCCGACTACAAAAGCCTGGAGGCATTGCGCAAGCGTTTGCTCGACCCGACCCAGCGCACCGGCAGCGGTGTGTGGAGGTTGGCGATCTTCTACAACCAGCTGCGCTGGCGTCCGCAGGGCACGCGCGACGCGGCCTTCTGGACGCGCATGGAGAGCGAGGCCAAGGCTTGGGAGAAGCAGTTCCCCAAATCGAGCGTGGCGCGCATGTATCACGTCTACGTGCTGCTTGGACGCGCCACCACTTTCCGCGGCACGGCCAAGTTCAAGGACGTGCCCAAGGAGGACGCCGCACGCATGCTCGCGGACACGCGCGCAGCGATGGGCATCGTCAATACGCTTGAGAAGCCGATGCTGAAGGAGCGCGATCCCGAGTTCTACAAGGCCATGCTCCAGGTGCTGCCCTACACGGACCACTACAGCTTCCTCGGCGTGACGCACCTGCTGGCCGACGCCCGCAAGGAGTTCCCGAACTATCACGAGACCTACTTCTCCGCCGCCTTCTTCTCGACCGAAATGTGGGCTAGCGCGCCGGACGCGGTGGACGAAATCGCCCGCAGCGCCAAGTCGATGCGGACTGCCGATTCCGACGCGATGTACGCGCGCGTCTACTGGTACATGAGCCAGATGGCCTACGACGATCAGCTGTTCGAAAAGAGCCTCGCCGACTGGAGCGAAATGAAGACCAGCTTCGATGCGCTGGTGGATCGCTATCCCGATCCGTGGAACCTGAACGCCTACGCCTACTTCGCCTGCCAGGCTGGCGACTACGCGACCATGGCGGGGCTGTTGAGCCGCATTGGCGAGCGGCGCGTGTACAGCAGCTGGGGCAGGGGCGGCGCGAACGCCTACGAGGACTGCGCCCGCCACGCCGGCGACGACACCAGCCGCTATCTGGCCGACCTGCGCGAGATGGTCAAGAAGCGGCAGACGCGCACCTTCTACAGCTACATCAACTACGCCGCGCAAACGCGCAAGGAAGGCAAGTACGGCGAGAGCCTGCGCATCGTGCGCAAGGCGGAGGAACTCAATCGCGTCTTGTTCAGCAAGCCGTCGATGATGGTGCAGTACCACCTCGGCCTGACCCTGCACGCGCTGAAGCGATACGAGGAGGCCTTGCAGGCGCTGTCGCTGGGACTGCAGTCGCAGCCCAATTACGCGCCGGCCTACTTCCAGCGCGGACTGGCCTACGAGGCGCTGGGCCGTCGGGAAGAAGCGCGCGGACAGTTTGAAACCGCCGCCGGCCGCATGCCGGCCGAGATCACCAGCCGCGAGCCGGCGCAGCGCGAGGCGGAGGAACAGGAGCGCCGCACGATGTCGGCCAAGTTCCGCGAATACGGCATCAGCGCCCCGTTTTAAATTGGGGTCAAGTCTGACATTCGGACACGAGCACAACCGTAGCGGGCGCTACGGTTGTGCTCGTGTCCGAATGTCAGACTTGACCCCACTGGGTTAGCGGCCCGTTTTGAGCATGTCGTACAGCGCTTGTGCGGCTGGAGACAGGTGGCCGGCGCGGCGCGTGATCAGCACCAGCTGGCGCGAGATGGTGGGCTCCTTCAGCTTGATGGCGCGCAGGCGCGGGTAACTGCCTTTGAGGATCGCCAGCCCTGGCACGATGGCCGCCGCGATGCCCGAGGCCACCAGCCCCACCGCCGTCGCGCTGCGCTGCACGTCGTACTGGAAATGCAGATTCAGTTCCGCGCTCTTGCTGCCCAAATAGCTGTCGAGCAGCGCGCGGTTGCCGTTCACGTCGCCCGAAAAGATCAGCGGGTAGGGCTGGATCTGCGTCCATGTCAGCGAACGCCGCTTTGCCAGCGGATGATCGTCGCGGCAGACCAGCACGAAGTCATCCTCCATCAGCGGCTCCGATACCAGCTCGGGATGCACGCCGCCTCCCAGGCCGATGCCAAACTCCGCTTCGCGCCGCTGCACCGCCTCCGCCACGCGCGACGAGGCGTAGTCGAGGATCTTGATGCGGTTCTCCGGGAAGCGCGCCGAATAGGCCTGGATGATCTGCGGCAGATATTGAATGCCCACCGTCGGCACGCAGGCGAGGGAGACGTCGCCGCGCTGCGCCTTGCCGGTCTCGCGGATCTCGTTCAGCGTGGACGACAGCTCATCCAACAGGCGCCGCGCCTGCGGCAGGAAATCCTTGCCGATGCCGGTCAGCGCGATGGAGCGCGTGGTGCGCTCGATCAGCATCACGCCTAGGAAGTCCTCCAGGTTGCGCAGCCGCTGCGTGACGGCGGTCTGCGTGATGTGCAGCGTCTCCGCCGCTTTCTGGAAGCCGCCGAAGTCCGCGATGGCGACAAAAGCCTGTACGCCGAGTGTGTCGATTTTCATCAGAAAAATGAATATATGGTCTAAATAAATTCATTGTACTTATATTTCTATGAGGCGGAAAATTCGTCCCATTGAAATCGAAGGAGAAGACCATGCCGCTATCAACAATTTTCCTGGTGTTTTCCAGGCTGGCGCTGGTGGGCTTCGGTGGCGTGATGCCCTTCGCCTACCGCGCGCTGGTCGAGCAGCACAAGTGGCTTACGGCCGAGGAGTTCGCGAAGTATCTCGCCACCAGCCAGATGCTGCCCGGCCCCACCATCTGCAACGTCGCGCTGATGGTGGGTAACCGCTACGCCGGCACCAGCGGCGCATTGGCCGCGCTGGCCGGCATGATCGCCGGACCGTTCATGGTGGTCATCGCATTGGGCGTGGTGTATCAGCGCTTCGGCGAGATCGACATGTTCCGCCACGCGATACGCGGCATGGCGGCGGTGGCGGCGGGGCTGATCCTGGCCACCGCCGTGAAGATGGCGAAGTCCATGTTCGCCAAGGCGGACTGGCGCGCCAACCGCGCGCGCCTGCAGGTGGCCTTGCTGGCGCTGGCCTTTATCGGACTGGGTCTGCTGCAATGGCAGCTGGCGCTGGTGTTCTGCGTGCTGGCGCCACTGGGCACCGCCGCGACCTACCTGTTGGGAGAAGAAAAATGAACGAGCAATCGCCTGTGATGGAACTGTCGCTGCACATCGCGTTGATGTCGCTGATGGCGGTGGGCGGCGGCGTGGTGCTGCTTGGACCGCAGGTGGGCCACTACGTCGTCGAAGGCAAACAGTGGCTGAACAACGAGCAGTTCTCCGCCGCCTACGCCATCGCGCAGGCGGCGCCCGGCCCCAACCTGTTGTTCATATCGCTGGTGGGCTGGCTGATCGCGGGCTGGATGGGCGCCATCTTCACCACGCTGGCGGTGCTGGTGCCATCCACGCTGCTGACGCTCACCGCGATACGCCTGCAGGCGCGCCATGCAGGCGGGCGCCTGGCGCAGGCGCTGGGCGATGCCTTCGCGCCGATATCGATAGGCTTCCTGGCCGCCACCGCGTGGCTGTTCACCCGCATCTCGAACGTCAGCTGGCATGCCGACGCGCTGACGGTGCTGGCCGCACTGGTGCTGCTGCGTACAAAAATCAATCCGGTGCTGTTGATCGCGGCCGGTGCATTGGCCGGCGCGCTGGGCCTCATCTAAGCGCGCGCCATTGAACGCGACCGCAGCGACGCCGACGGGCATTGGCCGAACAGCTTGCGGTAGTCGCTGGAGAACTGGCTGAAGTTACTCAGGCCCCACGAGTCGGCCACGTCGCCGATGGCGCGGCCGTCCTGCAACTGCCGGCGCACGCCGTTCAGGCGCACCATGCGCAGGTACAGCATGGGGCTCATGCCCAGCACGTCCTCGAAGCAGTATTGCAGCGTGCGGCGGCTCACGTGCACGCGCTCGCACAGTTCCGGCACGGTGATCGATTCGCTGCGGTGCGCCATGATGTACTCGCGCGCCAGCGCCACCACATGGCGGCGCCGTTGCAGGCTGGCCGCCAGCGCCGGCTCCACGCAGCTGTGGTCCAGCATGTCGAGCAGGGTGGACAACACCGTGTCCTGCCATTGCGCCGCACCGTCGGCCGTGGTGTCGCCGTCGGCCGGCAGCAATTGCGACAGGATGCGCAGGCACTTGGCCTGGGCCTGCGCATCCACCTGCAACAGCTCGGCCGATTGCACGCGCTCCCAGTCGACCTGGCAGCCGTGGCGCCGCGCCGTCTCGGCCAGCAGCTCGCGGCTGGCGACGATGCCGAAGATGCTGTACGCGCTCGGTGTTACCAGCTCGAACTCTACGTTGCCTGGCTGCACCATGATCCAGTCGGACGCCGTCTGGCGGCCGTTGATGCGCGTGGTGGCGCCGTGGTCGGGCAGGCCGAACCATATGGCGTCCGGCCACACGCGGCAGGACTGGCGCACCGACTGGCTCAGGCTTTCGCGGAACACCTGCAGCTGCGGCAGGCGCAGTTCGGTGAGGGCGCCATGGAACAGGCCGGAACTGATCTGGTCGTAGCTTTGTTGCCAGTTGGTGAGCTTGCTGGCCAGTTCATCGGCGTCGTGCGCCATCACAGTGCGCAAATCTGGCGCACTGTGTAACAACTCTGTCGCAGTCTGGTGCATATTATTTTTCTCCCGCTGTTGTTATTTCTTCCCTTGGCGCCCAGCCCCCGCAAGTTTGCCGATTTTCGATAACGCTGGCGTTTGGCTGGCTCCTATACTCGATTCTGCTGCAACTTCCATACCAGACACGCTTTATCTAAAGGGAGAAACTCATGAGTGCAAAACAGGCGGCCGGGCAACCGGCGCTGCAACAGTCGCTAGGCACCTTTCAGTTGTGGGGCATCGCGGTAGGCCTGGTGATCTCGGGCGAGTACTTCGGCTGGAGCTACGGCTGGGCCTCGGCGGGGACGCTGGGCTTTACCATCACGGCGCTGTTCATCGCGGCCATGTACACGACTTTCATCTTCAGCTTCACCGAGCTGACCACGTCGATTCCGCACGCGGGCGGTCCGTTCGCCTACAGCAAGCGCGCCTTCGGCCCGACCGGCGGCTACCTGGCCGGCGCGGCCACGCTGATCGAATTCGTGTTCGCGCCGCCGGCCATCGCGCTGGCGATCGGCGCGTATCTGAATGTGCAATTCCCCACGGTCGATCCGAAGACGGCGGCGGTCGGCGCCTACATTGTGTTCATGACGCTGAACATCGTCGGCGTGCAGGTGGCTGCGACCTTCGAGCTGCTGATGACGCTGCTGGCCATCTTTGAATTGCTGGTGTTTATGGGCGTGGTGTCGCCGGGCTTCTCGGTGGTGAACTTCGTCAAGGGCGGCTGGTCGGGGCAGGATCATTTCAGCATCGCTTCGATTCCCGGCATGTTCGCTGCGATTCCATTTGCGATCTGGTTCTTCCTGGCGATCGAGGGCGTGGCCATGGCCGCCGAGGAAGCCAAGGATCCGAAACGTTCGATTCCCATCGCCTACATCGCCGGCATCATCACGCTGGTGCTGCTGGCGATCGGCGTGATGGTGTTCGCCGGCGGCGCGGGCGACTGGACCAAGCTGGCCAACATCAACGATCCGCTGCCGCAGGCCATGAAGATCATCGTCGGCGAGCACAGTAACTGGCTGCACATGCTGGTGTGGCTGGGCCTGTTCGGTCTGATCGCTTCCTTCCACGGCATCATCCTCGGCTACTCGCGTCAGATCTTCGCCCTGGCGCGCGAGGCTTACCTGCCGCATTACTTCGCCAAGATTCACCCGCGCTTCAAGACGCCGCACCGCGCCATCCTTGCGGGCGGCGTGATCGGCATCGCAGCCATCTATAGCGACGAGCTGATCAAGATCGGCGGCCAGACCCTGACCGCCAACATCGTCACCATGTCGGTGTTCGGCGCGATCACCATGTACATCCTCAGCATGCTCAGCCTGTTCAAGCTGCGCCGCGAGGAGCCGAACATGGTGCGTCCCTTCCGCGCACCGTTCTACCCGTTGTTCCCGGCGGTCGCGCTGATCGGTGCGCTGGTCTGCCTGGTGACGATGATCTATTACAACCTGCTGATCTTCGGTGTGTTCGTAGGCTTCATGGCCGTCGGCTATGCATTCTTCCTGGCCACCAAGGGTAATCGCCAGCAACACGCGGCATACGACGCCGTCTAACCTACATCAACGGAGCACTATCCATGTCCCCATCCATTTTCTCCCTGCTGGCCGCGGCCGGATGCCTGGCTTGCGCGGCAGGCGGCGCGCTGGCCGCCGACGCCGCACCGGCCGCGCCCGCACCGGCCTGGACCAACACCGGCAACGTGACGGTGGTGTCCGACTACATCTTCCGCGGCATTTCGCAAACGCAGGCCAAGCCGACGGTGCAGGCCAATCTGGACTTTACGCATGCCAGCGGCTTTTATGTCGGCCTGTTCGGTTCCGGCGTCTCGCACGCGGCCTATAACAACGGCAGCGGTTCGGAGATCGACCTCTACGGCGGCTACCGCTACCCGCTCAGCGCCGACAGCAATATCGACGCCGGCCTGGTCACCTACTGGTATCCCGGCGCGCACTTCGCGGCGGGCGGCAAGGACATCAAGTACCATACGCAGGAGGCCAAGCTGGGCGTGAACGTCGGCGCCTTCAATGCCTATGCGTGGGTGGCGCTGAGCCAGTATTGGTTCGGCTTCGCGGTGCAGCCGGACAGCGGCAAGCTGGCCAACACGCGCGGCACCGCCTACGCCGAGGTGAACTGGAATCCCGAACTGATGCCGGGCCTGGCGCTGAACCTGCACGCGGGCCGCCAGCAGGTGCGCAACATGAGCGACTTCAATTTCTTCGACGTCAAGGTCGGTGTGACCAAGACGATGGACGTGTGGGCGTTCACGGCGGCGGGCACCTACAACAGCGGCGACGCCAGCAAGAACGGCACGCCCTTGTGGACCTTCTTCAACGCCGACGGCAGCGGCAAGAACGTGGCACAAAAGCGCCTGGTGGTGACGGCCTCGCGCAATTTCTAGAGGAACGGCGATGAGCAGCTTTGCACATACGGTAGGCAGCAGGACATACCAGTTCCGCGACCTGAAGGACTTGATGGCGAAGGCGACGCCGGCGCGTTCCGGCGACTACCTGGCGGGGCTGGCGGCGCCCAGTGCCGAGGAACGGGTGGCCGCGCAGATGGCGCTGGCCGAGCTGCCGCTGTCGCTGTTCCTGAACCAGATGGTGGTGCCGTATGAGCAGGACGAGGTGACGCGCCTGATCATCGATGATCACGACCGCGTGGCCTTCGCCCGCATCGCCCACCTGACCGTGGGCGACTTCCGCAACTGGCTGCTGGGCGACGCGGCCGATGAAGCAGCGCTGGCCGCCGTCGCCCCCGGCATCACGCCGGAGATGGCGGCGGCCGTTTCCAAGATCATGCGCATCCAGGACCTGATCCTGGTGGCGAAGAAATGCCGCGTCGTCACCAGCTTCCGCAACACCATCGGCCTGGCGGGACGCATGTCGACCCGACTGCAGCCGAACCATCCGACCGACGACGCCACCGGCATCGCCGCCAGCGTGCTGGACGGCCTGCTGTACGGCAGCGGCGACGCGGTGATCGGCATCAACCCGGCCACCGACAACGTGCCGCAGGTGATCAAGATCGTCACCATGCTCGACGAGATCATCGACCGCTACGGCATCCCCACGCAATCGTGCGTGCTGACCCACGTCACCAACACCATCGCCGCCATCGAGCGCGGCGCGCCGATCGACCTGGTGTTCCAGTCGATCGCCGGCACCGAGGCGGCCAACGCCAGCTTCGGCATCAACCTGGCCCTGCTGGGCGAGGCGCAGCAGGCGGCGCTGTCGCTGCAGCGCGGCACGGTGGGCAACAACGTCATGTATTTCGAGACCGGGCAGGGCAGCGCGCTGTCGGCCAACGCGCATCACGGCGTCGACCAGCAGACCTGCGAGACGCGCGCCTACGCGGTGGCGCGCAAGTTCCAGCCGCTGCTGGTCAATTCGGTGGTCGGCTTCATCGGCCCCGAGTACCTGTACGACGGCAAGCAGATCGTGCGCGCCGGGCTGGAGGACCACTTCTGCGCCAAGCTGCTGGGCCTGCCGATGGGCTGCGATGTCTGCTACACCAACCACGCCGAGGCCGACCAGGACGACATGGACATCCTGCTGACCCTGCTGGGCACGGCCGGCTGCACCTTCGTCATGGGCATCCCCGGCTCGGACGACATCATGCTCAACTACCAGACCACGTCCTTCCACGACGCGCTGTACGCGCGCCGCGTGCTGGGCCTGAAGCCGGCGCCGGAATTCGAGGCCTGGCTGAAGGAGATGGAGATCTTCACCCGCAACGATTACGTTACACTGGGCAAAGCGCTGCCGGCCTCCTTCCAGCAGGCGCTGGCCAGACTGAACTGATGGGAGCCCGCATGAACGACGACGAGCACCTGCTGCCCGCCAGCCCCGCTGGCGACGATGGCGTGGTGACGAGCAATCCTTGGCTGTCGCTGCGGCGCTTCACGGCGGCGCGCATCGCGCTCGGGCGCAGCGGCGTCAGCCAGCCGACCGCGCCGCAGCTGGAGTTCCAGCTCGCGCACGCCCGCGCGCGCGACGCCGTGCATCTGGCGCTCGATCACACCGCGCTGGGCGAGGCCTTGCAGGCCGGGACCGGCTTGCCCTGCCTGGCGCTGCACAGCGCCGCCGCCAGCCGCGACATTTACCTGCAACGCCCCGACCTGGGCCGGCGCCTGGACGAGACCTCGCGCCAGGTGCTGCTGGAACGTCCACGCGAAGGTGCCGGCTACGACCTGGCCTTCGTCATCGCCGACGGCCTGTCGGCGCTGGCCATCGAGCAGAACGCCTTGCCCTTCCTGAAGGTGCTGATGGCGCGGCTGGCCGCCGAATCGTGGTCGCTGGCGCCGCTGTCCATCGTCCGGCAGGGGCGGGTGGCGGTGGGCGACGAGGCGGGCGAGCTGCTGGGCGCGCGTGCGGTGGTGGTGCTGGTCGGCGAACGTCCCGGCCTGAGCTCGCCGGACAGCATGGGCCTGTATCTGACGTGGGCGCCGCGCACCGGCCTGACCGACGCCGCCCGCAATTGCATCTCGAATGTGCGTCCGGCGGGCTTGACCTACGACGACGCAGCCTTCAAGCTTCACTACCTGCTATCCGAATCGCGTCAGCGGCAATTGTCCGGCGTCGCGCTGAAGGATGAAACAGCCACCGACAACACCACGCTGGACGCGCCGCAACGCAACTTCCTGCTCGACCTCGATTAGTCGGCGGGCGGCCGTCCCGCCCAACCGACTAGCGAGAGACCGACGATGAGCCGTACCGGCCGACTTTTCATGCTGATGGATGCGATGCGCGGCTACCGCCGTCCCGTCACCGCCGCCCGCCTGGCCGAGCAGCTGGGTGTCTCCGAGCGCACCATCTACCGCGACATCCAGACCCTGTCCGGCCTGGGCGCGCCGCTGGAGGGCGAGGCCGGGGTCGGCTACATGCTCAAGGCCGGCTTCTTCCTGCCGCCGCTGATGTTCGGCGCCGACGAGCTGGAGGCGCTGGTGCTGGGCGCGCGCTGGGTGCGCCGGCAGGGCGACGAGGCGCTGGCCGCCGCCGCCAACAACGCGCTGGCCAAGATCGCCGCCGCCACGCCCAAGGACCTGCGCGACGACATGGCCGAGACCAGCCTGTGGGTGCCGCTGGGCCAGGACCAGGACACCGCCAGCGACGTCCACGTGCGTCCGGTGCGCGAGGCGATCCGCTACCAGCACCGGCTGCGCATGGCTTACCAGGACGAGCACGGCAAGCCGTCGGAGCGGGTGGTGTGGCCGTTCGCGCTGGCCTTCCTGGAGGGCAAGCGGCTGCTGGCCGCGTGGTGCGAGCTGCGCATGGCCTTCCGCCATTTCCGCATCGACCGCATCGCCGAGGTGGAGTCGCTGGGCGTGCGCTACCCGGCCCGCCGCAGCGACTTGCTCAAGACCTGGCGCACGGAAATGAAACTGCGCGAAGACTACTGACAGGAATTGTCGCGGCGTGGGTCTACGATGAAGTCCTCAACCCATTCATCGGAGACCTGTCATGCGCTTATACCACCACCCCGCTTCCACCAGCTCGCGCCGTGTGATGCTGGCCGCCCTGCACATGGGCACGCCGCTGGAACTGACCGAAGTGAACCTGATGAGCCCGGAAGACCGCCGCCGCCTGGTCGCGCTCAACCCCAACAGCAAGGTGCCGGTGCTGCAGGATGGCGACTTCATCCTGTGGGAATCCTGCGCCATCATGCAGTACCTCGCCGACCGCACGCTGGGGCAGACGCTGTACCCTGACAATATCGTCGTGCGGGCCGATATCAACCGCTGGCTGCTGTGGTCGTCGCAGCATTTCGCGCCGGCGTTGGGCGGCATCGTCTATGAAAACATCTGGAAGGGCTTGACCGGCGCCGGCGGCCCCGACGCGCAGGAGCTGGAGCGTTACGGCCGTCAGGTGGCGCAATTCGCCGCCGTGCTGGAGCAGCATCTGGCGGGACGTGAATGGATCGTCGGCAACAAGCTCAGCCTGGCGGACTTCGCGCTGGCCTCGTCGCTGATGTATGTCGAGCAAGCCAAATTGCCTGTCACTCAATATCCGAAAGTGATGGCGTGGCTGGGGCGCATCCAGCAGCTGGATGCGTGGAAACAAACGGAGCCGGTATGGTGAAGGAAATGTGCGTCCATATGTGAATTGGCGCACAGAGCGGACGGGGCAGGGAGGGTATTCTGGATTTGTCTCCTCTGGAGGAGATCCCTAGTTTTGGACTTTGCCCGCTCCCCAGCGGGCTTTTTTTTATCTTAGAGCATCAGCACCGCATACAGCGACTGCACCTCTTGCGCCGATTCGCTCATGATGGCGTGCAGCGTGCCCTCGCCGACCACGAAGTCGATGGTGCGCGCGCCCTGCAACGTGGTCGCGCCCGGACGCTGGTACAGCGGTGAATGCACCGGCGACAAGTCATTGGCCAACAACAGCGTATCGCCCAGGGTTTCCGGAGGCAGCGCGCGCAGGCCGACCCACATCGATTCGATCGCCTTGTAGACGCCGTCCGGTACGCCCAGCTTGGTCAGCACGCCGCGGCCGATTTCCACCTCGCCATGCTCGACCCAGTCTTCCGGCTCGCCGTTCATCACTTCCGGGAAATCGCCGGCGCAGGACAGCATGTAAAAGCCCGCCACCTCGTGCACTATGCCGGCGAACAGCGCCGTGTCGGGATCGACGCGGGTGACGCGGCGCGCGATCACCTGCGACAGGGCCGCCACGTGCGCCGTGTGTTCCCACAGTTGATTGACCTTGGCCAGCAGGGAAGGTTCAGTGACCTGGCTGCCGATCTGGCGCACGATCAGTGCCGCCACCAGCGATTGCAGGGTGCGTACACCGAGCCGCTGCACTGCCGCGCGCACGCTGGAGATTTCAGTACCGGAACGGTTGTAGGCCACCGAGTTGGCGATGGCGACGCTGCGCGCCGCCAGCAACGGGTCAGCCTGTATGAGTTTGGCTGCCGCCTCGAAGTGGCAATCGGGATCGCTCAGCGCCTGCTGCAAGCGCAGCGAGGCATTGACGTTGGCCGGGAACGAAAGCTCCCCCCGGCTCGCCTGAGCAGCGATGGTCTTGAAGGCGTCGAGTCTGTCCATTGGAAAAAATTATACTCCCGAAAATTGCCGCAGGGCACTTTTCTTGAAAATACTTTTCGCCAGGTTGACGAGGGGCGGCAACTAGCTTTTGGACGGATTTCTGGTGAACAATCGACGGACATAAAGGGCAATTGCTCCATAGCAGAGAAGTGCGGTCAGAACGATAATGGAAACCAGCCCCCCGTCCTTTATGTCGAATTGTTATTCATCGTAGCCTACCACGCCAATGGCCACAATTGTCGCGGACAAGGAGATCAGAAGGAATAAACTCAACTGGCCTTGCCCGCACTTTTTTGCAAGGCCCAGCAACTTTGCTTCGAAGTTAAGTTTCATGGATTTGATTTCGCGCTGTCTTTTGCTCGGCTTTAAGCGGTGTGGCGTTTAGCACGTTGAGCCGGGGATGCTCTTGCCGGTTGCCAGATTCAGATCGAAGCGACAGGTGTGTACTAGCTCAGACTTGACCTTACAACTGCCAGATGAGTTAAAGTTCTAGGAGGCCGCTACCGGCCATTCGCAGCCGTTCATCCATTAGCAGCCCTTCATTGCGCTCATGAATGGCGCCAATGATCTTGCCCCCGTATAACCGGACACAGCTTATCGCTTAGTTAGCGCCGCTTTCCTGAGCCCGGCGCGCCAGCTCCCTCCTGAACAAGCGAGGCGATTTTAACTTCAACGACGAGTGCGGATGAACCTCATTGAAATGCAAAAAAGCGTCTGGCAGTTGAGCGAGAACGACTTTGGCATTGCTGCGGTCCATCAGGCTGACGTAGTCCCGTTTAAATGTGTTCACGAAGCTCTCGGCGATCCCGTTCGACTGCGGGCTGCACACCGGCGTATGAATCGGCTCCAAGCCCAATGCGCGAACCAGAGCATGCGTTTCATGGGCCCGGTAGGCGCCGCCATTGTCGCTCAAGAACTCCAGCTTCGCAGAGCCGATGCTGGCCTGGCCAAACCGAGCCTCGACCGCTTCCACCAGCATGTCGCGTACTGGCTCACCAGGCAAACCACGTTCAGCCCAGGCACGCCACGCAATGATTTCGCGATCACAGCAGTCCTTCATGAACACGCCAGTGACAACCTCTCCATTGTCGCAAGCAATCTCGAATCCATCCGAACACCAGCGCTGATTCGGCTCGGCCACGGCCACGACGCCGTCGTGAACGCGGCTGCTGACGCGGCGTTTTGGCGCCTTCGGCAGCAACAGGCGGTGCTCCTTCATTACCCGATAAAACCGCTTGTGGTTGATCGACTGCAGGCCCATCAAGGCACGCGTTCGATTCACCAAGGCGCCCGCCCTGCGATAGCCGTATGTCGGCAGTGCCGTGATTTCGGCGCGCACCGCGTCGACCAAGATGGCGTCGGCCGGCTGGTGGAACGTCTGCACGGTACAGCCGTCAACCCAGTCGGTCGGGCGCGCCGCCCTGGTGCACACATTCGAGCGCGCCACGCCCAGTGCCGAACAGACCGCCTTTACTGGCCGTCCTTGTCCAACAAGGGCGAGCGCGCAATCCACTTTTTTTCGCGAGCGAACTCGACTGCCTCCTTCAGGATCTCCGCTTCCATCGTCTTCTTGCCCAACATACGTTGCAGCTGGGCGATCTGGGCGCGGGCCGCAGCCAGTTCGCTTGCCGGCACTACCGATTCACCAGCAGAGACCGCCGTGAGCGCGCCTTCGCGCTCCAGCTTGCGCCAGTTGAACAGCTGGCTAGCGCCGACACCGTGCTTGCGGGCGACCAGCGAGACGGTCATGCCCGGTTCGTATGTCTCGCGCACCAGCGCCGCCTTCTCATCGGCTGACCAGCGCCTGCGGCGCTCCTGGCTTATCGTTACAACCTCGATTGTTTGCTTGTTCCTAGTCATATGCACAGTCCTATTCCTATCCGTAAGAATAGCGCATAGGCTGTGTCCGGTGAATCAGGGGGCTATTTCACCAACTTGCGTCAGGACTGGAGTGTAGAACGAGTCTTTCGCCTAAGCTCGGCCCAATTGATGAGGGCTTCCAACGATGGTCCTAGGGCCAGGCCCAAGTCGCTCAGTGAATATTCAACTTTGGGAGGGACCTGTGCGTAAATTGTTCGTACTACGATATCGTCATGTTCCAGTTGTTTTAATTGTTGAATTAGCATCTTCTGATTTACGCCATCAACTAGCCTTTCCAATTCGCTGAACCTTAGCGGGGTCTTAGCTGCGAACAGTTGGGTAATGATGATGATTTTCCACTTTCCCTCGATGACGCGGAGCGCTTCTGTTGTAGAGGCCGCCCATTCTTGACGGCGTTCTGGGTCGTCACAATTCCAGTTGCGTTCCATTTCTGCTCTCCTTGGTATGTTACTTACTTTTTTGTCTGTACTTCCAATTTTCGCATAAGCCTCCTAAACTGGGTGTGGTTTATTTCATCGGGAGTCAAAATGAAGGTCGCAGTCGTAGGAACAGGTAACATCGGTGGCACGTTGGCGCGGAAATTGGTTGCAGCGGGGCACATCGTGAGCGTTGCTAATAGCGAAGGACGTGAATCGCTTGAGCAATTTGCAACCGAAATTGGGGCCGTCGCAGCGAATATCGACGATGTGGCGACTGGTGCAGACGCAGTGATTCTCGCCATTCCCAGCAACGCTATTGCGACCCTCTCGCGTGATTTTCTCGATTCAATTTCGCCTGAGGCGACCGTGATTGATACGAGCAACTACTACCCTGGCTTGCGAGATAGCCGGATTCCCGAAATTGATGCTGGGATGACAGAAAGCGTATGGGTGTCCAGTCAACTCGGCGTCCCTGTGGTTAAAGCGTTCAATAACGCCCTAGCTTACACCTTGGCAAATTTAGGGCTGCCAACCGGCAAGCCTGGCCGATTGGCGATTGCTGTAGCGGGTGACGTCGCGGAGAAAAAAGAAATTGCAATGACTTTGGTAAACCACGTTGGCTTTGACCCTGTAGATGCTGGGTCACTAGAAGAGTCTTGGCGACAGCAGCCCTCCACTCCGGCTTACTGCTGCGATTACGATGCAGAGACAATGCGTGCTGCATTGTTGGCTGCAATCAAAGGCGCGGCTGAATCGCCACGAGTTCACTAGACGCTCGCGAGCCGCTCAAAATACTGCTTTTCGTAGTTGACCGGGGACAGCTTGTTGTTGAAGCCATGTCGGCGCTTCGGATTGTAGAACATCTCGATGTAGTCGAAGATATCCTGCCTTGCTTCGTCCCGACTACTGTAGATTCTGCGTCGTATTCTTTCGCGCTTCAGCAGCTGGAAAAAGCTTTCAGCGACCGCGTTGTCGTGGCAATTGCCTCGTCTGCTCATACTCTGCTCCAGATTATGAGCTTTCAAGAAATCTCTCCAGTCATAGCTGCTGAACTGACTGCCTTGATCTGAATGTACCAGCACAGTTTGTTTAGGCTGGCGACGCCACACAGCCATCAACAAAGCATTCAGTGCCAGTTCGCGATCCATCCTTGAGTTCATAGACCAGCCGATGACCTGTCTCGAAAAGAGATCAATTACGGCGGCCAGATACAACCAGCCTTCATGAGTCCGAATATAGGTAATGTCAGTGACCCAGACTCGATTTGGCTCTTGCACATCGAACTGTCGCTGCAAGTGGTTGGGCGCCACCACGGAAGGCGCACCACCACGCTTGTAACGCCGTTTGCCATAGCCTGTTTGAGATCGCAGGCCGGCGGCACGCATGATGCGATGAACGCGATTAATTCCGCAGTGTTCGCCCAGGTCGCGCAAATCGTCCGACACTTTTCGGTAACCGTAGACAGAACCGCTTTCCAGCCAGGATTCCTTGATGTGGCCAAGGATGCGTCGATCCTCCAAGGTGCGCCGGCTCTCGGGATTCAACCGCCAAGCGTAATAGCCACTCGGATGAACCGCCAGCATTTTGCATAGATGGCGTATGGCGTGGCTAGTACACAGCTCCTGGATCAAGGCGTACCTTACCCGGACATCTTGGCAAAGTACGCGGCGGCCTTTTTTAAAATATCGCGCTCCTCGGTTACGCGCTTCAATTCGGCCTTCAGGCGTTTCATTTCTGCGGCCTGCGCGTCCGTAGCCAGGCGCTCCTCTGCTGGCACGCTGTAGCGCTTCACCCATTGGTACATGCTGTGAACACTGACGCCGAGCCTTGCCGCGACCTCAGCGACCGCGTGGCCGCGTTCAGTGACCTGCTTGACTGCTTCTATCTTAAATTCTTCGGTGTACCGATTTCCACTCATGACCACTCCTTTTGCCTAGAATTATGGCTCAAGAGCGTCTACAAGACTCGTGGCGATTCAGGCTGTAGCAAAGCGCGATAAATTGCCTGAACTATTCAGCAAACTCGGGCCGTCCCCCGCACACAAAGATGTTATAGCAATGAATCGTTCGGTCAACTCCAATTAAAAAACAACTTCGGGGTAGGTAGACGACACAGTATGCTGTCACCCCGTAAATGTCAGCTTGGGGGCGGAATCTGACTCTGGAGGATTACAAGCAGACCTACAACAGTTGTGCTACTGCACATGAGGCGCGCGCCGCGCCCTGCATCGATCCCCTCGTTTTCGGGAATCCATGGGGCAACGGCGCGGCTTGGCTACGACGCGGTTGCGTCGGCCGGGGATTATTGCTCGCTGAAGATGGCGTCGCAGCCGTCCTGGGTGGCGTCGGTGTCTTGCAGTTCGTCGGTCAGGCCCAGGTCGAACAGTTCCTCGATCGCGTTCATGAAGCTGTTGTGCTTGGTCGCGCCGATCAGGCGGTAGATCTCGCCGTCCTCGTTGCGCACGCCGATGATCAGCTTTTCCTGGCGCACTTCGTCCGGCGTGGACTGGTTCAGCAGCAGGTTGCCGATGATGTGTTTGTCGAATTTGGCAGGCTTTTTGCCTTCGAGCAGAGTCGTTTTCAAATGATTTCCTTGGTTGAGTCGCAGGTGGACGGGCATTCGGTATGGCCGGCCATGATTACAGTTTTAAGATCGGTCAGGGTTTTTTCAAGGGCGGCGAAGTCGTCTTCGCTGTAGTGCGCGAACACTTTTCCGCTTTCCTTGACGACTTGCGGGAAGACCTTGCAGAACACCTGCTCGCCCTCCGCCGTCAGCCGGACAAAGAAGGAACGTTTGTCGCAGTCATTGCGCTGACGCTCCACCAGACCTTTTTGCTCCAATCGCTCGATCACCCCGGTCAGCGTACCCTTGGTGATCAGCGTCTTGTCGCCCAGTTCTTTATAGGACATGCCGGGCGTATTGCCCAGCGTGGCGATGATGTCGAACTGGGCGTGCGTCAGGCCGCTCTGGCGCACATACTGTCCAGAGAGCCGTTCGTAGCTCTGTAAGCAATCGGCCAGCAGCCGGATACTTTTCAAAAATCGTTCACCCATAGACGGTGATTATAGCCGGTTCGCACCTGCAATCTTGCCGGGGACTATAATGGCGGACGCACATTCATAATAAAAAAGCCATGCCTCAACACTTGCGCGGCATTGCCGCTTTGCTGATCGTGACCCTGGTTTGGGGCACGACTTTCCCTGCGATGAAGAACATGACCGGCTACCTGTCGGCCAGCTGGATCGTGCTGTGCCGCTTCGCGCTGGCCGGCCTGCTGTTGTCGCCGCTTATGTGGCGCGCCAAATGGAACGATGTCCGCTGGGGCATCGTGGCCGGCGCGGTGTTGTTCCTGTGCTACGTGTTCCAGATCGAGGGCCTGGCCCTGACCAGCTCCAACCGCAACGCCTTCGTCACCGGCCTGAACGTGCTGGTGCCGCCGCTGCTGGGCGTGCTGATGGGCGCGCGCCTGGAGCGCCGCATCGTCGTCGCGCTGGTGCTGGCGCTGGCCGGCCTGTTCGCGCTGTGCTGGGAGGGCAGCTTCACCTGGGGCCGCGGCGATACGCTGGCGCTGCTGTGCGCGCTGTTCTTCGGCATCTACGTCAAGCTGATGGAGTCCACCACCCGCAAGGTCGAGAAATTGATGGTGCTGACCGCCTCGCAGATCCTGACCGTGGCCGTGTGCGCCGCGATCTGGCTGCTGATCCGCGAAGTGCCGCTGGGCCTGGCCGAGCGCAGCCAGGACCTGCCCGACTATGTGAGCTACATCGGCAAGGGCTTGCGGATATACGGCCTGAACCTGGCCTACCTGGGCGTGGTCGCCACGGCGGCCATCATTTCGCTGCAGACCTGGGGCCAGAGCCACAGCAGCGCCAACGAGGCGGCGGTGATCTACGCCTTCGAGCCGGCATGTGCGGCCATCTTCGCGTACTTCTGGCTGGGCGAGACGCTGGCCTGGAACGGCCTGCTGGGCGCCACGCTGCTCATCGGCGGCATGATCGTCAGCCAGTGGAGCACCGAGCGGCCCGCCGCCGCGCTGGCACCGGAGTAAGTGTCTTATGTCTTTTGATAATCTGTCCCGCGTCACGCAAGAGCGGCCGTTGCGCATGCTGCTGGTGAACGCGGGCGAGGCGGAATCGATCACCTGGGCCGGCCTGGTGCAACCGCTGCGCCTGGCCGCCGCCGCGCTGGGCCGCGACGTGCTGCACCTGGAGACCATGACGCCGTCGCAAGTGGTGCTGGCCCAGCCGGGCTGGCATATCGCGCTGCTGGTGGCGGACGAGGGCCAGTCGCCGCTGGCGCCCGAGCTGGCCCGCGCCGTCATCGAGCGCTGCCGTTCGGCCGAGTACTGGGGCGGCGTCGGCGCCGGCGTGCTGTGGCTGGCCACGGCCGGCCTGATGGCGGGCGTGCGCATCGCGCTGCCGTGGGCGCTGTACGCCGACACCGAGGGCATCTCCGAGCGCGCCATCCTCACGCCTCACCTGTTCGAGCTGGACGGCCGCCACTTGAGCTGTTGCGGCGGCGCCGCCAGCATCGACTTCGCGCTGACGATGATCGAGCATTTGTTCGGCGCCACCGTGCAGGCCACCGTCAAGGAGAGCCTGTGCATCGAGCGCGTGCGCGGCCACGAGGAGCGCCAGCGGGTCGCCTTGCAGGCGCGCTTCGGCGCCCTGCAGCCGCGCCTGTCCGAGGCGGTGACGCTGATGGAGACCAATATCGAGGAGCCGCTCTCCACCGACGACATCGCCAACCTGGTCGGCCTGTCGCGCCGCCAGCTGGAGCGCTTGTTCAAGCAATATCTGGGCAGCCTGCCGTCGCGCTACTACCTGGAGCTGCGCCTGCAGCGCGCGCGTCAGCTGCTGTTGGAGACCAACCACTCCATTGTGCAGGTGGGGCTGATGTGCGGCTTCTCGTCCGGCTCCCACTTCTCGACCGCCTTCGGCGCCCTGTTCGGCAACACGCCCCGCGAGGAGCGCCAGCGCAAGTTATCGCCACCTGTATAGACTGGTCGTTCCGACAAGCTTACTTTGCGGCCAAAAGTGAAAATCCTTGTCGCCATTAGAAAAGAGTTTTAGCATGCCGCTTTTTATAATGGGTCCACGCGGTGCTGTGCCGCGCCTTACCCAACATTGATAGGGAATGCCATGAACGCCAAGCTCGATACGACCGTAACCACCCGTCCTGTAACTCGTCAGACTTTTGATGAAGTTCTGGTGCCAACCTATGCACCTGCAGCGATGGTACCGGTCCGAGGCGCTGGCCTGGACCTGTGGGACCAGAATGGCAAGCACTACCTGGACTTCACGTCCGGCATCGCCGTGGCCGCGCTGGGCCACTGCAACCCGATCGTGGTCGAGGCGCTGACCCGCCAGGCCAACACCCTGTGGCACCTGGGTAATGGCTACACCAACGAACCGGTGCTGCGTCTGGCCCTGGCGCTGACCGAAGCGACCTTCGCCGACCGCGCCTTCTTCTGCAACTCCGGCGCCGAAGCCAACGAAGCGGCGCTGAAGCTGGCCCGCAAGTACGCCCACACCAAGTTCGGTCCGCACAAGTCGCGCATCGTGTCGTGCTACCAGTCGTTCCACGGCCGCACGCTGTTCACCGTCTCGGTCGGCGGCCAGTCCAAGTACACCGAAGGCTTCGAGCCGCTGCCGCCAGCGATCGAACACGTCACCTATAACGACATCGAATCCGCACGCGCCGCCATCGGCGACGACGTCTGCGCCGTGATCGTCGAACCGCTGCAAGGCGAGGGCGGCGTGGTCCCGGGCGACAAGGCCTTCCTGCAAGAGCTGCGCGACCTGTGCACCAAGACCGGCGCCCTGCTGATCTTCGACGAAGTGCAATCGGGCATGGGCCGCACCGGCGACCTGTTCCACTACATGACCTACGGCATCACCCCGGACATCCTGACCGCCGCCAAGGCGCTGGGCAACGGCTACCCGATCGGCGCCATGCTGACCACCGAAGAACTGGCCAAGACGCTGGGCGTGGGCACCCACGGCACCACCTACGGCGGCAACCCGCTGGCCGCGACCGTGGCGCTGACCGTGCTGGACACGATCAACCAGCCGGCCTTCCTGGCCCGCGTCAAGGAAGCCAGCGCCAAGCTGCGCGCGACGCTGGAAAAACTGGTGGCCGACTATCCGCAGGTGTTCACGCTGGTGCGCGGCGCCGGCCTGCTGCTGGGCCTGGTCGTGACCGACGCCTGGAAGGGCCGTTCGAAGGACATCCAGCGCGCCGCCGAAGGCAATGGCCTGATGGTGCTGATCGCCGGCATGGACGTGGTGCGCCTGGCGCCCGCGCTGATCGTCACCGACGCGCAGATCGCCGAAGCCGACCGTATCCTGCGCCTGTCGCTGGACGGCATGCTCAAGGCTGCCTAAACAGCACCTACGGCGGCGGACCTGGTTCCGCCGTCTTTCATTCCAGCCCGGTGCGCTCTGCGGCGGGCTTGTGCATTAATCTGAGGAGTTCACATGTATGTAGTCCGTCCGGTCGAACTTGCGGATATCGCTGCCCTTGAAGCGCTGGCCGCGGTCACCATGCCGGGTGTGCACACCTTGCCGAAAACGCGCGAGAAGATCATCGACATGATCGAACGTTCGATCGCCTCGTTCGCCGCGCATGTCGACATCCCCAGCGAGGAATCCTACGTGCTGGTGCTGGAGTCGCCGAAGGACAAGACCATCGTCGGCACCGCCGCGATCTTCGCGGCGGCCGGTTCCAACGGCACCTATTTCTCCTTCCGTAACGACGTGATCCAGCAGGTCTCGCGCGACCTGAACATCAGCCACAGCGTGCACGCGCTGACGCTGTGCTCCGAGCTGACCGGCTATTCGCAGCTGTCGAGCTTTTACGTCGGCGAGCAGGAACACGGCACGCCGGAAGCGGCCCTGCTGTCGCGCGCGCGGCTGATGTTCGCCGTGCTGGCACCGCACCGCTTCGCCGACCGCTTCTTCGTGCCGCTGGCCGGCGTGACCGACGCCGACGGCGGTTCGCCGTTCTGGGATGCGCTGGGCCGCAAGTTCTTCAAGATGGACTTCCTCGACGCCGAACGCGTGATCGGCGGCGCCCGCAACCGCACGCTGATCGTCGAGCTGATGCCGCACTATCCGGTCTACGTGCCGCTGCTGCCGGGCGACGCGCAGGCGGCCATGGGCCAGATCCATCCGTCGGGCGAGCTGGCGTTCAACCTGCTGACGGCCGAAGGCTTCGAAGCCGACGACTACATCGACATCTTCGACGGCGGCCCGATTCTGCAGGCGCACAAGAATTCGCTGCGCACCTTCAACGGCGCGCTGCAGCGCCGCGTGACCACCGCCGCCGAATCGCCGGACCGCGGCCGCGAACCGCAGCTGCGCTACGCGGTGGCCTCGGGCTCCGAGCACAACTTCCGCGCCGTGATCACGCATTGCGCCGCGCTGGAATCGCAAGTCAACGTGGCGCTGCCTGCCGACGTGCAGGAAGCGCTTCAAATCGCCGAAGGCGATACCGTCATCTGCGTCAGAATCTAAGAGTGGACCAACTATGCTAGTAGTACGCGCAATCACAGCCAACGACCTCGACGCCCTGTACGTGATGGCCACGCAGGTCGGCAGCGGCATGACCACCCTCAAGCCGGACATGAAGATGATGGGCGACCGCCTGGCGATCGCGGTCGCCTCGTTCGCCGAAACCATCCCGCCCGAAAAGCGCGACTACATGTTCGTCATGGAGGACACCAGCAACGGCCGCATCGCCGGCGTGTGCGCGATCAAGGGCGCGGTCGGCCTGACGGAGCCGTTCTACAACTACCGCATCGGCACCCTGGTGCACTCCAGCCGCGAGCTGGACGTGTTCACCCGCATGGACACGCTGTACCTGTCGAACGACCTGACCGGCAGCACCGAACTGTGCTCGCTGTTCCTGGCGCCGGACTACCGCACCGGCAACAACGGCAAGCTGCTGTCGAAGAGCCGCTTCCTGTTCATCGCCCAGTTCCCGCACCTGTTCACCGAAAAGCTGATCGCCGAGATGCGCGGCTACCAGGAGGAGGGCGGCCGTTCGCCGTTCTACGAAGGCCTGGGCCGCCACTTCTTCAAGATGGACTTCGACCACGTCGACGACCTGACCGCCGTCGGCAAGAAGTCCTTCATCGCCGAGCTGATGCCGCGCCAGCCGCTGTACGTGGCCTATCTGCCGGAGGACGCGCAGCAGGTGATCGGCAAGGTCCACACCTCGACCGCGCCGGCGCGCCGCCTGCTGGAGCAGGAAGGCCTGTACTTTGAAGGCTACGTCGACATCTTCGACGCAGGCCCGGTGCTGCAGGCGCGCGTGTCGGAACTGCGCGCCATGCGCGAGAGCACGCTGGCCGAAATCGGCCTGACGACGGACTGGGACTCGGCCTGCGCGCCGGAATCCGCGCCCGCCGAACCGATGCTGGTGTCGAACACCACGCTGAAGGATTTCCGCATGATCCTGTCGCAATCGGTGCCGGTCAACGGCGCCATCGCGCTGCCGGAAGCCGAACAACAACTCCTGCACTGCCATACCGGCGATACGGTGCGCACGCTGTCCCTTAATTTGAGGAAGAATCCACATGTCTAAAGCTTTGAGTAACTTCATCAACGGCGAATGGCTCGCCGGTAGCGGCGCTGAACTGGTCACCATCGATCCGTCGAACGGCAAGCAGACCTGGGCCAGCAACGAATCGACCGCGCAGGACGTGGCCAGCGCCTGCGCCGCCGCGCGCGGCGCGTTCGAAGCCTGGGCCTTGACGCCGCTGGCCGAGCGCATCGCCGTCTGCACCCGTTTCCGCGACCTGCTCAAGCAGGACGCCGAGGAGCTGGCGCTGCTGATCGCCGAGGAGGTGGGCAAGCCGATGTGGGAAGCCCGCACCGAAGTGACCACCATGGCCAACAAGATCGACATCTCGGTGCAGGCCTACGGCGCGCGCACCGGCGAAACCCAGAACAAGGTCGCCGACGGCGAGGCCGTGCTGCGCCACCGTCCGCACGGCGTGTTCGGCGTGTTCGGTCCCTACAACTTCCCAGGCCACCTGCCGAACGGTCATATCGTCCCTGCGCTCATCGCCGGTAACACCGTGGTCTTCAAGCCGAGCGAGTACGCGCCGCGCACCGCCGTCAAGACCGTGCAGCTGTGGGAAAAGGCCGGCGTGCCGAAGGGCGTGATCAACCTGGTCAACGGCGGCCGCGACGCCGGCGTCGCGCTGGGCCAGAACGAACTGCTGGACGGCGTACTGTTCACCGGCAGCTGCCAGACCGGCACCGCGCTGCACAAGCAGTTCGGCGGCCAGCCGGGCAAGATGCTGGCGCTGGAAATGGGCGGTAACAATCCGCTGGTGGTGTGGGACGTCAAGGATATCGACGCCGCTGTGTTCATGGCGATTTCGTCGGCCTTCATCTCGGCCGGCCAGCGCTGCACCTGCGCGCGCCGCCTGATCGTCAAGCAGGGCGCGGAAGGCGATGCGATCGTCGCGCGCCTGGTCGACGTGGCCAGCCGCCTGACCATCGGCGCCTCCGCAGCCGAACCTGCGCCGTTCATGGGCCCAGTCGTTTCGGCGGCCATCGCCAAGCGCCTGGTGCAGGCGCAGGCCGACATGATCGCCAAGGGCGGCAAGAGCCTGCTGTCGATGCGCCAGCTGGTGGACAACACCGGCTTTGTCAGCGCCGGCATCGTCGATGTCACCGACGCCAAAGGCATCCCTGACGAAGAATGGTTCGGTCCTCTGCTGCAGGTGATCCGCGTGGCGGACTTCGACAGCGCGATCAAGGCCGCCAACGCCACCGAATTCGGCCTGGCCTCGGCGCTGATCTCGAACGATGAAAACCTGTGGAAGATCTATCAGGTGCGCGCACGCGCCGGCATCGTCAACTGGAACCGTCCGACCACCGGCGCGGCCAGCAGCGCGCCGTTCGGCGGCGTGGGCAAATCGGGCAACCATCGTCCGAGCGCCTACTACGCGGCGGATTACTGCGCCTATCCGGTCGCTTCCATCGAAAACAATGTACTTGAAATGCCTGCGAAACTGTCGCCGGGCATGCACTTCTAAGGAACCGAGATGCGCGCACGCGAATTCAACTTCGACGGCCTGGTAGGCCCATCGCACAACTACGCCGGTCTGTCGTTCGGCAATGTGGCCTCGTTCAGCAACGTCAAGAGCGCTTCGAATCCGAAGCTGGCGGCGCTGCAAGGGCTGGCCAAGATGCGCGCGCTGGCCGCGCGCGGCTTCGGCCAGGCGCTGCTGCCGCCGCAGGACCGTCCGAATTTCCGCCTGCTGCGCAGCATCGGTTTCACCGGTAGCGATGCCGAGGTGCTGGCCAAGGCCGCCAACGAGTCGCCGGTGATCCTGGCGTGCGCTTATTCGGCCTCGCCGATGTGGACCGCCAACGCGGCCACGGTCAGCCCGTCCGCCGACAGCGCCGACGGCCGCACGCACTTCACCGCCGCCAACCTGAATAACAAGCTGCATCGCGCCTTCGAGCACGCGCAGTCGGCGCGCTCGCTGCGCGCCATCTTCAAGGACGAGAAGCACTTCGCCGTGCACGACGCGCTGCCAGGCACGCCGGCGTTCGGCGACGAAGGCGCGGCCAACCACACGCGCCTGTGCAAGGACCACGGCAGCGCCGCCGTCGAGATGTTCGTCTACGGCCGCACCGAGTTCGACGCCTCGGCGCCGGCGCCTAAAAAATACCCGGCCCGCCAGACGCTGGAAGCATCGCAGGCCGTGGCGCGCCTGCATGGCCTATCAGCCGAGCGCACCGTCTACATCCAGCAGAATCCAGATGTGATCGACCAGGGCGTGTTCCACAACGACGTGATCGCGGTCGGCAACGGCAATGTGCTGTTCTACCACGAGCAGGCCTTCGCCGACGAGGCGGGCGCGCTGGAGCAGCTGCGCCGCGCGATGGGCGGCGTGGGCGCGGAGCTGAACGCGATCCGCGTCGATACGGCCAAGGTGTCGGTGGCCGACGCGGTGCACAGCTATCTGTTCAACAGCCAGCTGCTGAGCAAGGACAACGGCAAGATGGCGCTGGTGATCCCGCAGGAGTGCGAGGAAAACGCCGCCGTCGCGGCCTATCTGCAAGGCCTGGTCGCCAGCGGCAACGCGGTCGACGAACTGATTCACTTCGACCTGCGCCAGTCGATGCGCAACGGCGGCGGCCCCGCGTGCCTGCGCCTGCGCGTGGCGCTGACCGATGCCGAAGCGGCTGCGATGCATCAAGGCGTGGTGATGACCGAGGCGCTGTACCACACGCTGGTGGCGTGGGTGGAGAAGCATTACCGCGACCGGCTGGAACCGTCCGACCTGGCCGATCCGGCGCTGGCGATCGAGGTGCACACCGCGCTGGAAGACCTGAGCCGCATTCTGGGCCTGCCAGGGCTGTACGATTTGTAAAACATGTTTTCGCCCCCATATGACGATTTCGTGTTTAATTACACTTGACCACCGCCGCGCAGCCACAAGCCGGCGCGGCCCTGCAACATAAAATACACATAACGTATTGGAGAAGCACGATGAAACAAATGCCACAAGACCTGCGCGCACAGACGCTGGATTTGGTCAACGCCAGCAAGCCGGCCAGCGACAGCGGCCAGGTCGCAGCGCTGATCAGCGCCTGGCTCGGATCCCTGGACGATGAAGACCTGGCGGGCACCGCCCCCGGCAGCCTCGCCCCGGTGTTGTGGGACGGTTTCACGCAAGCCTCCAAGCGCTCCGGCTCCGGCGCGCAGATCGCCAAGCTGCGCTACGCGGATGGCCGCGGCGGCATGGCCACCGCGCTGCTGGTCCTGAACGACGACATGCCTTACCTGGTCGATTCGATCGTCATGGCGATGCGCAAGCTGCGCGTGGGCGTCAGTGGTGTCCTGAACTCGGTGCTGCCGGTCACGCGCAACGCGGACGGCGTGGTCACCGCCGTCGGCCAGAGTGGCGCCAAGCTTGAATCCTATGTCATGTGCCTGCTGTCCGAAGACCTGGCCGACGCCGAGATCGGCATGCTGGCCGAGCGCCTGGAAATGGTGTCGCGCGACGCCGCCGTGGTGCGCCGCGATAAAGCCGCGATGCTGGATCACTTCAGCCGCATCGGCGCCGAAGCCTCGGCGCATGGCGAAGAAGGCAAGGAGGTCGCCGCCTTCCTGGAGTGGGCCAAGACCGAGGGCTTCGAGCCGTTCGGCTACGCCTACTATCAAGTCAAACCGGGCGCGCGCGAACTGGAACGCGATATCCCGAGCCGCATCGGCGTGCTGCAGGATACGGCGCATCCGGTCTACGGCACCTGCCTGGCCAATATCCCCGGCGACTTCGACACGCTGTCCAAGCGCGTGCACACGCTGTCCATCGTCAAGGCCGACGTGGAAGGCACGCTGCACCGTGACCAGCAACTGGACTTCATCGGCATCCGCCACACCGACGCGCAAGGCGCGATCCTGGGCGAATACTGCTTCGTGGGTCTGTTCACCCGCGCCGCCACCGCGACGCCGCTGAACCGCCTGCCGTTCGCACGCGGCCGCGTGGCCAAGGTGCTGAGCATCGCCGGCGTGCGCCAGGAAGGCTTCCGCGCCGAGAAATTCATCGAGATCCTGGAATCGCTGCCGCGCACCGAAGCGCTGGAAGCGGAACCTGAATGGCTGGCCGAAGTGTGCGGCGCCGTGGTGTCGCTGTACAAGCAGCCGCGCACCAAGGTGTTCGCCCGCCGCGACGTGTACGCGCGCCACCTGAACGTGCTGGTCTACCTGCCGCGCGAGCGTTACAGCGCAAGCGTCGCTTCGTCGCTGGCCAAGGCGCTGCAAGCCAGCTCCGGCGCCCAGCATGTCAGCTCGCAGACGCTTGTGGCGGACGGCCCGCTGGCCCGCGTGTACCTGATCGCCCACGGCGCGCGCTATCCGCTGGACCTGGAAACCGATATCCAGCAGCCGCTGTTGTCGGTGCTGGACGGCTGGCACGACCAGTTCTCCGCACTGGCCGACGCCGTGGCCGACGTGCCGCTGCGCGCCAGCCTGCGCAAGATGTGCGCGACGCTGCCGACCGACTACGTCGCCGCCACCGCGCCGGAAGCCGCCTTCCACGACCTGGGCACCATCCTGCGCAACACCGATCCGTCGCGCGTGGACGTGCGCGTGGATACCGTGGCCGATGCCACCACCATCCGTTTGTACTCCGTCGACCGCGTACCGTCGCTGTCGACCATCCTGCCGGCGCTGCATAACGCCGGCGTGGCGATCGACCGCGAACAGGCGCACTCGCTGCGCGTGGACGGCAAGCGCCATTTCGTCACCAGCCTGTCGGTCGATGCCGCCAGCGGCGCCAACCTGGCCAAGACGGAAATCGTGCCGGTCGCGCAGGAGCTGTTCACCGCATTGTTCAACAACGAAGCCGAAGATGGCCGCCTGAATGGCCTGGTCATCGAGGGCGGCCTGAGTGTGCGCCAGGTGCAGTTGGTACGCGCCTACATGAGCTACTGGCGCCAGACCGGCAGCCGCTTCTCGGTGCGCTACATCGCCGAGACGCTGCGCAAGCAGCCGGTGGTGGTCAAGCAGCTGGTGGACGCCTTCCTGCAGCGCTTCGACCCCGCGCTGGACGACGCCACCCGCGCCGCCGCGCTGGACACGCTGGCCGGCATCAAGAGCCGCCTGCCGGCGATCAACCACGCCGACAGCGAGGAAGTGCTGGGCGCGATGACGGACCTGATGTCCGCCACGCTGCGCACCAACTACTTCCAGAACAATCAAAAGGGCGACAAGATCATCTTCAAGTTCGACACCAGCAATCTGTCGCTGGTGCCGGAACCGCGTCCGTTCCGCGAGATCTTCGTGTTCTCGCGCCGCTTCGAAGGCGTGCACCTGCGCGGCGGCCCGGTCGCCCGTGGTGGCCTGCGCTGGTCGGACCGCATGGAAGATTACCGCACCGAAGTCCTCGGCCTGGTGAAGGCGCAGATGGTGAAGAACGCCGTCATCGTGCCGGCCGGCGCCAAGGGCGGCTTCGTCTGCAAGCAGATGCCGAAGGACGCCGTGCGTGAAACCATCGCGGCCGAAGGCGAAGCAGTGTATCGCCTGTTCATCGCCAGCCTGCTGGAAATGACCGACAACCGCGTGCTGGGCAAGATCGTTTCGCCGGCCGATACCGTGTGCTACGACGGCAACGATCCGTACCTGGTGGTGGCCGCCGACAAGGGCACCGCGACCTTCTCCGACATCGCCAACGGCATCGCCGTGCAGCGCGGCTTCTGGCTGGGCGACGCGTTCGCGTCGGGCGGTTCGAACGGCTACGACCACAAGAAGATGGGCATCACCGCCAAGGGCGCGTTCGAAGCGGTCAAGCGCCACTTCTACGAAATGGACCACGACATCCACGCCACCCCGGTGACGATGGTCGGCGTGGGCGACATGTCGGGCGACGTGTTCGGCAACGGCGCGCTGCTGTCGCGCAAACTGAAAATCGTGGCGGCATTCGACCACCGCCACATCTTCCTCGATCCGAATCCGGACATGGAAAAATCCTTCGTCGAACGCGAGCGCATGTTCGCGCTGCCGCGCTCCTCGTGGGATGACTACAACAAGGAGCTGATCTCGGCCGGCGGCGGCGTGTTCCCGCGCAGCGCCCGCAGCATCGAGCTGTCGCCGCAGATCCGCGCCACGCTGGACATCGAGGAAACCTCGCTGCCGCCTGAGGAACTGATGCACCGCATCCTGCTGGCGCCTGTGGACCTGTTCTACAACGGCGGCATCGGCACCTACATCAAGGCGTCGACCGAATCGCACGCGCAGGTCAAGGACCGCGCCAACGACAACATCCGCGTGGACGGCAACCAGCTGCGCTGCAAGGTCGTGGCCGAAGGCGGCAACTTGGGCGCGACCCAGGCCGGCCGCATCGAGTTCGCGCTGGCGGGTGGCCGCATCTTCACCGATGCGATCGACAACTCGGCCGGCGTGGATTGCTCGGACCATGAAGTGAACGCGAAGATGTGGCTGGACGTGGAAATGAACGCCGGCCAATTGAGCGAGGCAGACCGCAACCGCGTGCTGAACGAAATGACCGCCGACATCGAACGCCTGGTCCTGCGCGACAACACGCTGCAAACGCAGTTGCTGGTGCGCGAGGCGCAGGCGCAGGTCGACGCGGCGGTGCAGGACGGCTACGCCGCGCTGATCGCGTCGCTGGAAGAAGAGGGCGCGCTGTCGCGTGAACTGGAGCAGCTGCCGTCGGTGGCCGAGCTGGCGCGCCGCAAGGCCGACGGCCGTGGCCTGACGACGCCGGAACTGGCGGTGGTGATCGCCAACGTGAAGAACCGCTACAAGCGCATCCTGTCGGCGCTGCCGCTGACGGACCTGAGCTGGGCCGAGTCGGTGCTGAAGCCGTACTTCCCGGACCTGCTGGTGGCAACCCGCCCAGCGCTGGCGCACCCGCTGGCCAACGCCATCCTGGCGACCGTGCTGGCCAACGAATCGGTGAACCGCTGCGGTCCGCTGATGCTGCGCCAACTGGCCGGCGAACACGGCGTGGACGAATCGGAAGTGATCCTGGCGTGGGGCCAGGCATGGTCCGCGCTGAACCTGGCGCCGGTCTTCACGACGCTGGATGCGGATGCACTGAAGGTGCCGCGTGCCGTGTCGATCAAGGTCGATGCGCGTACCCGCGTGCTGCAAAAGTCGGTGATCGAAGGCGCGCTGTCGGTGCCTGCCGACCAGCTGCGCGCCGGCGTGGCCGAGCTGACCAAGCTGTTCGCCAAGCCTGAGACGCTGGCGCAGTTGACGCCAGCCGACGGCCAGTCGGATGCGGACATCACGTCCGGCCTGCGCGCCGAATTCGTCCAGGCCTGGAAGGCTGTCGATGCGATCGACGCGGTGGCGGCGTTTGTGTTCGCGGCGCTGTCGGTATCGCGTCCCGAAGGCATGGACCTGCCGGCGTTCCTGCAGGTTGGCCTGGCGCTGCGCGCGCAGGTCGGCATCGACATGCTGGAGCGCGGCCTGAAGCTGCCGGCCACCAGCCGTTCGCAGGAGCAGCTGCGCAGCTATGCGCAGAACGCGCTGCGCCGCACGCAGCAACGCCTGCTGTCGCAGGTGCTGCAGCATGCGACCGGCGGCCATACGGCGGCGGAAGCGGTGGAAGTCGTCGCCAACACGCTGGGCCTGTCCGGCTATGCGGCGTCGGCCGATCTGGAACAGGCGATGCTGGACGTTTGGGCTTTGTCCGAGGCGACCAATTCCGGTAACACGATGCTGGTGGTGTAATGAGCGACGATTTACCCAAGGCTTTGCCGGAGTCGGTACGCGCTCTGGCTGAAGCGGATTTCAGCGTGGTCGCGCAGCGCTTTTCGGCGGCCGGGTTTGCGGTGACGCAGCCGGCCGACGGTATCCTGACCATTAAGGCCGAAGGTGAACGTCCGAGCGTGCTGGTTTCGGTCGGCGTGCACGGCGACGAGACCGGACCGATCGAAGTGGTGGCGTATCTGCTGGAGGCCTTGTCGCAGCAGGCTTCCTCGCTCGCGGTGAACCTGATGCTTTGCGTTGGCAATATCGGCGCGATCAGGGCTGGCAAGCGTTTCATCGACGCCGACTTGAACCGCATGTTCCGCAAGGAGCGCGGTTCGCTGGAAGGCACTGCCGAAGCGGCGCGCGCCGATGTGATGATCGCCGCGACTGCGGCCTTCTTCGAGGGAGCGGGGCCGGTGCGTTGGCATCTGGATCTGCATACGGCGATACGGCCGTCGGTGTATCCGACCTTCGCCATCGTGCCGGAGCTGATTCCCGATCAGCCGCGCCGCGAGTTGATCGAGTGGCTCGGGTTGGCCGGCATTGGCGCGGTCATCATGAATCCCGCTTCGGTGGGGACGTACAGCTACTACTCGGCCGAGCATCACGCGGCGGCCGGCACCACCGTGGAGCTGGGGCGTATCGGCACGCTGGGGCAGAACGATCTGTCGCAGTTTGCCGATGCTTCCTTGGCGCTCGATGACCTGCTGCGCGGCGCGGCCAGGCGTGAGGCCAAGCAGCAGCCGCACGTGTTCAACACGGCGCGCCAGATCATCAAGTTGAGCGACAAGTTCCAGATGGCGTTCGGCAAAGAGACGCACAACTTCACGGCGCTCAAGCAGGGCGAGGAAATCGCGCGTGATGGCGATACCGTCTACACCGTCCAGCATCCCGAGGAGCTGGTGGTGTTCCCCAACCCGGACGTGCGTGTCGGCTTGCGCGCGGGGCTGATGGTGGTGCGCGTTTCCTGATCTTTACGCCGCTTTACACTTTGCGGGGTCATAGTTACACGGATTGTTTCGTTAACAGGAATAGCATTCCTTAACTACGGAGTAATCGACATGACGACAGCAATCAGCGGCGTTTCAAGCGGCAGCACCCAGGCCACCACCTTCGATCCCGCAAAGGGGGCGGCGCGCTTCGCGGCCAAGGTGTTCAAGGACCTGGATGCCGACAAGGACGGTAAGGTCAACAAGGACGAATTCGTATCGGGGCTGGAGTCGAAGGGCGTGTCGGCCGATGACGCCACCAAGCAGTTCGATGCGATCGATACGCAGAAGACCGGTTCGATCACCCAGTCCGACCTGGAGACCGCGATCAAGAGCGGCTCCTTCGCGCCACCGCGCCCCAATGGCGGTGGCGAAGCGGGCGGCTCCGGCGGCCCGCAAGGCGGCCAACATGCGGAAGGCGCGCGCGGCGCGGGTGGTGGCGGCGGTGCGGGTGGCGTCAGCAGCTCCGGCAGCTCCAGCAAAACCTACGAAGCGGCCGACACCAACAAAGACGGCACGGTCTCCGCGCAGGAGCAACTGGTCTACAGCATCGCCCATCCCGACAAAACCTCCGACGCCAGCAAAATCGGCAACAACGTCGACCAGTTGGCCTGATTCGAAGGGAATTGAGGCCTCGCAAAGGCAGCGCTGCGTCTTCTTGATTTTTCCGCGCATACGCCTAGAGTAAAGGGCATATGCATTGAGGAGTAAATCATGACAATCGCTTTTTTGGCCCCGGACGGAACGGTAACTGTCCCGCGATCAGTGCGGAAAGCGCTTGGCCTTGAGAATGGCGGCCGCATTGAGTTTCTGCCGTTTGGCGACGGACAGGTCGTCATGATTGCAATGAATTTGTCTCCCAAGATGATGGAGGGCATTTTGCCTAAGCCGGATCTAGATTGTTCAGTCGAGGAGATGATCGAAATTGCGGCGAAGCGTGCGGCTTTGGCGTCCAAATGATAGGCCTGGATACAAATGTGCTGGTGCGATATTTTATGCAGGACGACGCTCGTCAATCTGCTCAAGCCAAAGCGCTCGTTAACTCACTTTCGGTATCGAACGTGCGCTTCGGCTTTGCAATACGTCGTCGGCAGATTTTATAGACTGCTTAATCTTCAGCGTCGCCAAGCGAGCTGGGTGCTCCCACACAGCGACCTTTGATCGAAAAGCCACTAAAGTTCCGGGCGTGCTGCGGGTCGAGTAGGCTTGCGTTACACTCACCATCTCTACCTTACCGTTTGGAGTTCGCGATGTCGTTATCGATGCATCGGGTGTCTGTGCCCGTGTTTGTGCGTGGGTTGAAGGTGTTGTCGGAGTTGCTGAAGAAGGCGGAAGCCTATGCCGAGCAGCATGGCTCGGTGCCGGATGCTCTGATCTCCGCGCGGCTGGCGGACGATATGCTGCCGCTGTCGGCCCAAGTGCAGCGCGCCAGCGATACGTCGAAATTGTCGGTGGAGCGCCTGAGCGGCGTGCCAGCCCCCAAGTTCGAAGACAACGAAACCTCGTTCGCGCAATTGCAGCAGCGGATCGCCGACACCATCGCCTACCTGGACAGCGTCGCCGAAAGCGACTTCGCCGGCAGCGAGGGGCGCGCGATCAAACTTAATTTTGGTTCGTTCCAGCCGGAGTTCAAAGGGGACGATTACTTGCTGACGTTCGCGTTGCCGAACTTCTTCTTCCACATCGCCACCGCCCACGACATCCTGCGCAACCAGGGCGTCCCGGTCGGCAAGCGCGATTACCTCGGGCCGTACGCTTAACCGCGCACCAGCCAGGTCGCCAAGGTGCCCGCCAGGCCCAGCAAAACAACGGCGGCGCCCGCGACGGCAGGATGGATGCGCCGGGATACGGTAGGGATTTTTTGGATAGGCATATTGGTCTCCTTCTTGGCTGGATGTAACACTTAGGCCTAGAGTAGCTTGACAACAATTTCCAATCTATACATCCCGCTGTATCAAAAGTAAGCAACTGTAACGGAGCCCTTACCCCGCCTGGGGTCTGAGTTGTTTTTCTAACACAAAATTACTGTATTGCGATGGGCCGGAAGGCCCTATAATCGCTTAGTTTTTTTGCCCGTACATATCTCCCACAAGGATTACCTGTGAACCAAACGTTGGTCCAGAAACTGACCCGTACCAAGCCGGTCGATAACCGAGTAGAACCTGCTCCTACCAGTAGCAACAGCCTGCACCGCTCCATAGGCTTGTTCCCCTTGACGATGATTGGTGTCGGCGCCACGATCGGCACCGGTATCTTCTTCACGATGGTGGAGGCCGTGCCAAAAGCCGGGCCCTCCGTGATCCTGTCCTTCCTGTTCGCCGCCATCACCGCCGGCCTGACCGCGTTGTGCTACGCCGAGCTGTCGTTCCGCATTCCGGCGTCCGGCTCGTCGTACTCGTTCGCGTACGCCACCGTCGGCGAGTTCCTGGCCTTCATCATGGCGGCCTGCCTGCTGCTCGAATATGGGCTGGCGGCCAGCGCCACGGCGATCGGCTGGTCCGACTACCTGAACAACTTCCTCAACAACGCCTTCGGCTGGCACATCCCCGAGGCGCTGCGCTCGCCGATGATCGTGTCCACGCCCAAGGGCATGGAGATCCACGCCGGGCATATCAACCTGCCGCCGGTGCTGCTGGTCGGCCTGTGCTGCCTGCTGCTGATACGCGGCACCAAGGAATCGGCCACCACCAACGCCATCATGGTGATGATCAAGCTGGCGATCCTGGTCTTCTTCGTCGCGATCGCGTTCTCGGGATTTGATATAAACAATTTCCACCCATTTTTCAGCCCGGACAACGGCGTCCACATCACCGGCATGACCGGCGTGACGGCCGCCGCCGCCACCGTGTTCTTCTCCTTCATCGGACTGGACACCGTGGCCACCGCCGGCGAGGAAGTGCGCGATCCGAAGCGCAACGTGCCGATCGGCATCCTGTCGGCGCTGGGCATCGTGACCTTGTTCTATCTGCTGGTGGCCGTGGCCGCGATGGGCGCGCAGCCGGCCTACAAGTTCGCCGGGCAGGAAGCCGGCCTGGCCGTGATCCTGCAGAACGTCACCGGCAAGACCTGGCCGGCGCTGGTGCTGGCGGCGGGCGCCGTGATCTCGGTGTTCAGCGTGACGCTGGTGACGATCTACGGCCAGACCCGCATCCTGTACGCGATCTCGAAGGATGGCCTGATTTCCAAGTCGTTCCAGAAGGTGAACCCGCGCACGGCGTCGCCGGTGCATAACACGCTGATCGTCTGCGTCGTGGTCGGCCTGGTGGCCGGTTTCGTGGACGCGACCTTCCTGTGGGATATGGTCAGCATGGGTACGCTGACGGCCTTCATCGTGGTGTCGCTGGCGGTGCCCGTGATGCGCAGGAAGGAAAACGGCAAGGGCACCAAAGGTTTCCGTGTGCCGTTCGGCCCGTACGTGGTGCCGGGCCTGAGCATCGCCGCCTGCCTGTACCTGATGTTCGGCCTGTCGATGACGACCTACACCATCTTCGTCATCTGGATGAGCGCGGCGGTGCTGACCTACTTCCTGTACGGCATGCGCAATTCGCGATTGAATCACGCCGCGTAAAGCGTCGCGACGTTAAAAAAGCCCCGGGCGCTTGCGCGTTGCCGGGGCTTTTTACTTTGGTGTGGCAGCTTATGCTTCGTCTTTGCCTGGGTTGGCGCCCAGGTAGAGGCGCAGTACGAGGCCCGACAGGGCGATGGCGGCAGGCAGGTTTTCGATGATGGTCAGCATGGTGATCTCCAGGAAGTTAAATTCGGTTCAATTAGCCGCGCGACGCCAGGAAGCGCAGTTCGGCGGACAGGCTAGGGGAATGACGTTCGCAGTCATTGGCCATGCTGTTCAGCCAGGCGGCGGAGGATGCCTTCTGGCGCGGCGAGACAACTTCGTCCGCCACAACGGCTGGACGTGGCTTGACGGCGAACAGTGCGGCAACCAGCTGGCGCGCTGCGGCGGCAACATTGCTGGCATAGCCAGGGGTGGCGAAGTCGGTGTAAGTCAGGTTGTTCGATGCGCTCATGGCAAGCTCCTTTAAATGTTTGTTTGTTGCAGTGCAGTATGCGCGTCTTTCAGTAATAAGCAAACTTTTGATTTGTGATACTAGCCATAAATATTTTATATAACTGACGAGTTTCCCTATGAAGAATGCGTTCTTAAGAGTAACTTTTTAAGCCTGGATTTTTTACGGCGGGGCGTCCATCAGGTATCATTACTGTCCAACTGGCAATAATTTGACGGAGCTCCGATGTCCCTGCGCACGAAATTCATGCTGGCTTTGCTGCTGACCGGATTGGCGGCGGTGGCAATGGTGGGCGGCCTGGCCTACGTGGGCATGACCAAGAAGGTGGATGTGATCCGCCGCCAGCACGCCGCCGATACCTTTTACGAGGGCATGAGCGCTTACTTGCAAAAGTACGGCAGCTGGCAGGCCGCCGGCGGCCAAGAGGCCTTTGATGAGTTCATGCACAGCCGGCGGGGTGCGCAGGGCAACCGTCCGCCACCGCCCGGGCAGGATGGCGAGGAGCGTCCGGGGCCGCCGCAGGGGGGCGAGCGCCCGGGGGCACGGCAAGGTGACGATCACCCGGGCCCGCCGCAGGGAGAGGAGCGCCAAGGGCCGCCGCAGGGCGATGAATCTCCGCGCGGCGACGACCGTCCGCCGCCGCCGCGACGCGGTGGTGAGCCGCCGTATCATTTCATCGCGGCCGATCAGGATTACCGCGTGCTGCTGGGCGGCGGCGCGTACCGGCACGGTGAGCTGCTGCCCGAGTCGGCCCGCAAGGATGCGCGAGCCGTCATGGTGAACGGCCGCGTGGCCGCCTACATTTCGCCGGAAGGGGTGTTCACGCCCAGCAAACAGGAAATGCAGTACATAGACGCGATGCGCGAGGCGCTGCTGGCCGGCGTGACCGCTGCGGCGGCGCTGGCGGTGCTGCTGGGCGTACTGTTAAGCCGGGGCCTGAGCCGCAAGCTCAGTCACCTGACCGGCGCGGTGCGCGCCATGCACGGCGGCTCGCTGCTGCAGCGGGTGCCGGTGGAGGGCAAGGATGAAGTGGCGGCGCTGGCGAGTGCCTTCAACGACATGAGCGAGCAATTGGCCCGTTCGCACGAGGAGCTGAAGGAATCGCACCAGACCATTCTGGCGCAGGCCGAGCAGATGCGCGAACTGAGTGTGCGCGACGCGCTGACCAAGCTGCACAACCGCCGCCACTTCGACGAGCATGCGACCACGCTGTTCAGCCATGCGGTGCGCCACAAGCGGCCATTGAGCGTGGTGATCGGCGATATCGATTTCTTCAAGCGCATCAACGACCAGTTCTCGCACGCCACCGGCGACGCGGTGCTGCGCCAGGTGGGCGAGATCCTGCGCAGCCATATGCGCCTGAGCGATCTGGTGGCGCGCTACGGCGGCGAGGAATTCGTGATCGCCTTCCCGGAGACCGAGCTGCCGCAAGCCGCCGCGCTGTGCGACAAGCTGCGCAACCTGATCGAAGGCTTCCCGTGGCACGAGGTGCATCCCGACCTGAAGGTCACGATGAGCATGGGCGTGTACGCCGACCTGGCCGCAGGCACGGCGGAAGCGATGCTGCAAAAGGCCGACGCGCTGCTGTACCGCGCCAAGCAGACGGGCCGCAACCGGGTTTGCTTCGCCTGATTAGCTGCGCCGGCCCAGCCAGCGTCCGCCGAACATGGTGCAGATCAGTGAGGCGACGATCAGCGCGATGCCGGCCCACTGCCAGCCGGTGATGACGTCGCCCAGCGCGATCATGCCGGCGCTGATCCCAACCACCGGCACGCCAAGGCTGAACGGCGCCACGCGGTTGACCGGATGGCGCTTCAGCAAGCGTGTCCACATGGCGTAGCCGAGGATGGTCGCCATCCAGCCCAGGTAGGCCGCCGAGATCCACGTGTCCAATGGCGCGCTGGTCCAGCTCCAGCGCGTGGCCGGATCGTCGAAGGCCAGCGACAGGCCGACGAACGGCAGTATCGGCACCAGGCTGCACCAGACCATGAATCCCACCACATCGAACTGCGGCGTGGCCTGCTGCGTGCGGCGCACGACGATGTTCGACGCCGCCCACATCGCGGCGGCGGCCAGGCATAGCACGAAGCCGCCGGCGGTGGTGCCGCCCGCGTGGCCGGGCTGCACGTAGTTCATGCCGAAGCACACCAGGCCCACGGCGGCCAGCAGCAGGCCCGCTTGCAGTTGGCGGCTGGCGCGTTCGTGCAGCAGCGCGAAACCAAAGAAGGCGGTGAAGAAGACTTGCGTTTGCAGGATCACGGAGGCCAGCGCGGCCGACATGCCGATCCGCAGCGACAGGAACAGCAGGCCGAATTGGCCGACGCCCTGGCACAAGCCGTAGGCGATGATCCATTTCGCCGGCAGCTTGGGCGGGCGGATGAACAGGATCAGCGGCAGCACGGCGAACACGTAGCGGGCGGCGCCCATTTGGAACGGTGTGAGGTGGCGGAGGCCGACCTTCATCGCGACGAAGTTGGTGCCCCAGATGAGGACTACGAACAGGGCGGAGATCAGGTCGCGGGTGCTGAAGGAAGACGGGGAGGTGGCGCTCATCCCTTCATCTTAACAGGCCTGCGCCAGGGCTGCTGGCGCTGGGCCGGATCAGGCCACGTTGCGGACGATGGCTTCGCTGTGGACGATGATCTTGAGGGCGTCCGCCTGCAGCAGGCGGATGCGCCGTTGCACCAGCGGCCAGCCGGACCACGGCATGGCGGCACCTTCGCCGGCGACCGGCGCGATGGCTGGCGCGGAGGCGAGTGCAGCGACGGGCGCAGTGGCCGCCGCAGCAGCCGTAGCGCCTGCGGCTTGCGGCGCCAACGCCTGCGCCAGCGTGTGCATGACCTGCTCGTGGCTCTCGCGCAGCATGGCGTTGACCGGCTCCGTCGGCAGCTCCTTCACGTGGCGGCGCAGGATGGCGCGCAGCGCGGCCACGTGCGCCACCAGCAGGTAGTTCTGCACGATGAACAGGTTGATGTCCTCCACCGCGCGCTGCTTGCTGGTTGGCTCGTCGAGCATACGCACCAGCGCGGAGCTGAGCGCGGCCAGGCTGTCCATCAGGCGCTTACGCTCGATGCGATACGCGAAATCGTCTTTGCCTTTGCCCTGCAACAGATCGAAGCTGGCCTCCATGTAGCGCAGGTTCACGTCCAGCACTTCGCGGATCAGGCGGGGGAGGGTCTGGTATTCCCAGGTGGCCAGCACGAAGCTGAACGCGGTCGCCACCGCAGCGCCGATGAAGGTGTCGATCAAACGCTCGACGATCAGGTCGTGGTTGCCCGGCGCGATCAGGTGCATCTGCAGCAGGATCATGATGCTGACCGCGATGGCCGCGTAGCGATAGCGCACATAGATGAAGGTCGGCGTGGCCACCGTCGATAAGATCAGGAAGCCCAGGATCGCGGCCGGATAGTTCAGGTACTTGATGATCAGCGCCGTGATAACGCAACCGATGATGGTGCCGACGATGCGGTCGCTGCGGCGCTGCTTGGTCATGCTGAAGCTGGGCTTGAGGATGATGACGATGGTGAGCACGATCCAGTAGCTGTGCGCCGCATACGGCAGCCACGAGGCCACCGCCAGGCCGACCGAGATCGCCATCGCCACCCGCAGCGAGAAGCGGAAGATCGGCGAATCGAAACGCAGGTGCGACAGGATCATGCGCAGCTCGTACTTCTGCTGCGACAAGAAGGGACCCATGTCGGCGTCGACCCAGAACGGCGTGGTGTCGTAGGCCTTCTGGCTGGCCTGGTGCAGCTCTCCGATCATCTTGATGATGGCGCGCACCTTGTTGCGCTGCGCGCGCAGCACGGCCAGCGCTTCGTGAGCCGGCTTGTCCTCGTCCACGCGCCGCTGCAGCGCCGCCAGCTCCGCCTCGATGGCGGCCAGTTCCGGCTCGTAGCTGATCTCCGGGTAGGAGGCCTTCTTGCGCGTGACGTCGTAGGCCACCGATTCGATATCGCGCGCCGCCTTGTAGGCCAGGTCGTGCAGCGTCTTGAGCACCGGCGAATCGGCCAGGTGCACGCGTAGCTGCGCGTAGTCGGTGTGGGTGGACAGCACCAGCTCATACAGGTCCAGCATGCAGACGTGGGTCTGCACGACGATGGCGTCCTTGCTGTTCTGGTGGCTGCGCAGTATCAGGTCGCGCGAGGCTTGCTGGCGGTCGGCCAGCAGGCTTTGGTGGCGTACCAGTTTGTTGAATTGTTCGGTGAGGTTGTAGCGCGTGTCGTAGAAGTCGGCCTTGATGTCGATGTAGGCCGCCAGTTCGAACAGCGCCTCGGCCAGCACCTGCTGCTTGATGCGGTGGCGCAGTATCCACGAGATGCCCATCGCGTAGGCCAGGTAGGCCACCGCGCCCAGCGTGAACAGGCCGGTGTGGATGAAGGACTGGCGCACCGTCATGTCGTGTTCCATCGACATGGTCATGATGAACAGCGTGGCCAATTGCAGCGGCATCGACTTCTTGCCATAGACGACCATCATGCAGGCCAGGAAGCTGATCGCCACCAGCATCGTCATCAGCAGCCAGTGCACCGGCGCGCATAGGCTGATCAACAGCGTGACGGCGCTGCACAGCAGGACCGAGGCGCTCATCTCGTTGAACTTGTGGCGCAGGGGGCTGGGCATGTCCATCAGCGCGGTGCAGAGCGCGCCGATGCACACCGTCATGGCGGTGGCCAGGTCGGCGAATTGCAGCGTGATCAGGGTGACGCCGACCAGGCCCGCAGCGAAGCGCAGGCCCAGGTAAAAGTAATGGCTGTAGAAAAAGGTGCGCAGGTTCAGTGCGTAATGCATGGCTATGGCCTTGTGGGCAGCTAGCATGCGCGCGGGCGGGATCGCCGCCGCGCGCATGGGGTGATGCTGGTTGTTGCGGTATTTTTTTAGAGGACGGACAGCACCGGGTAGCGGCGCCATTCCGGCTCCGCGTGGCGCTTGCCGTTTTCGAAGATGAAGCCGAGGACCTTGTCCTGGCTGGTCAGCAGCGCCGGATTGGCGGCCTTCCATTGTTCGAATTTCGCCTTCAGTTCAGGCTCGGTTTCCAGCATCTCCATCGCCAGGTCTTCGAACACGTAGTCGGAGTAGGCTTCTTTTTTCTCCAGCACGCTGTTGAAGAAACCCCAGCGGAAGAATGAGTCGTGGCCTTGCGGTTCCAGCGTCTCGACGGCGTAGCGGGCGTTGGCCTGCTTGAGCGGGATGAAGTAGTCGCCCGGCTGCACGGTGAAGCTGCCGGTGCGCGCTTCCAGTTCCACCACGTCGTGGTACATATGGCCTTCGTAGGCGTTCGGGCGCGAGGTGACGGCGGCGATGTGGTAGTACTGCGCCTCGAAGGTGGAGGCTTCGTCGAAGCGCGCCATCTCCACGCCGTTCCATTGCAGGCGCTCGATGACTTCGCGCCAGGCTTGCGGAACCACGTAGCCTTTCGGCGCGCGCACGGTGGCCGACGGCACGAAGCTGTTGTAGTAGGCGATGTCCTTTTCCCATGGCTGGCTGCGATCGTAGGACAGGCGGATGTAGTCGCCCAGCAGGCTTGGACTGCGCTTGGCCGCGTAGCCCTTGAAGCGGAAGGTCGACGGGTTCGCCTCGTCCATCTTCCAGTTCACGGTCCATTCCTTGGCGTTGGCGGCCTGCTCGTGCGCGTCGGCGCGCAGCTTCTGGATTTGCTCACCGTGGGTGACGGTGAAGACCATCGTCACGTCCAGCAGCGCGCGCATCGATTCGTAGCGGTCCTTGAAGGGCTTGAGCATGTGCGTCTCGGGCATGAAGCCGATCACGTGATGCAGCGCCGCGAAGCCGGTCGAGAAGCGCGGCACCTCCAGGAATTCGGCGATGCCGTCGTCCGGCGTGTCCTGCACCGGGTTGACGTAGGGGCAGGTCGGCCAGCCTTTCGCTTCCATCTGCGCGTAGATGTGCGGCAGCATGGTCTCGCGTAGGAAGGGGCCGAGGCCGTAGCCCAGCTTGTCCGCCTGCGTGTGGATCAGCGTCATCGTGTACGGGTAGTCGGCGCCGTTGGAGGTGTGGGTGTCTACCATCACGTCCGGGTCCCAGCTGGTGACGAGCTGGTTGAACAGCTGCGCGTTGAGCGTGTCGCACTTGATGAAGTCGCGGTTGAGGTCCAGGTGGCGGCTGTTGCCACGGAAGCCGAACTGCTCCGGGCCGTCCTGGTTGACGCGCGAGGTGTTGGCGCGGTTGAGCGCGCCGTCGACGTTGTACAGCGGGACGAACAGCAGCACGGTCTTGCCCAGCGCGGCGAGGCGGGCCGGATCGAAGCACAGGTCGCGCACGATGGCCATGCAGGCGTCCACGCCTTCGGGTTCGCCGGGGTGGATGCCGTTGTTGTTGAAGAAGACGGTGCGGCCTTCGGCCTTGATTTGCGCGCGGTCGAACACGCCGTCCGCGCTGACCACCCCCGCATGCACCGGGATGCCGCCGTCGGACGTGCCGATCTGCTCGAAACGCAGTACCTGCGGGAAGCGTTGCGCCAGCTCCTGGTAGAAGGCGATGCACTCGCTCCACAGGGTGGTCTGGTTTTGATTGCCTTTTTCGTAAGGCGTGGGCATGTCTGGGTGCATGGCAGTCTGGATCTCAGAGGGAGTTGGGGGGAGGGCACGCCGCGCTTGGTAAGCATTGCAGCGCGCTGCCGAGGGCGGAATTGTATCATTCGTGCCCGATTTTTGAGCGGCGCCAGCCCGGTCCTGCGCGCGTATTGAGTTGCTTCAAGAGAACCTTATGCGGCTGGTGGTCTACTGGAGAACTGGAACTTGGCCGGGAGGAAGCGATGGGCAACCGTTACGGATGGCGCGCGGTGATCGTGGTGGCGCTGCTGGCGCTGGGGTGCAGGGTGGGGCTGGCGCAGATCGGGCCGCGCTATGTGATCGAGCTGGACGGGGCGGCGCAGGCGGCGCCGACCGCGCCGGGGCGGGTGCAGCTGGCGGGCAAGGGCCTGGCGATGATCCGCTTCCAGGGGCTGACCATCCTGACCGTGGGCGCCGATGCCGACGCCTATAGCGCCGAGGCGGCGCGCCAGTGGCCGACGGCCGACCTGCTGCTGGTGACGCCGGCCAGCGCCGGCCACTACGGCGGGGTGGCGCCGCTGGCGTCGCTGGGCAAGCTGCCGGTGATCGTGGTGGAGCCGGTGGCCGCCGGGCTGGCGTCGGCCAAGTCGGTGCTGCGGCCGCCGCAGTTCTATCCGATGCAGACCTGGGACTCGCTGCATCTGCGCAAGGGCAAGACGCGGCTGCGCGTGACGGCGCTGCCCGGTCCGCCGGGTTCGGTGAACGTGGCGGGCTTCATGCTGGAGGTGGGCAACAGCTGGTCGTCGTACCGGCTGTACGTCAGTTGCGAGCCCGTGGGCGCGGACGCGGCGGGCGTGCTGGCCCAACGCCTGCCGGGCGCGGACCTGGCGCTGCTGCCCGACCGCAATGCGCCGCTGCTGCTGGCGCTGCAACGCGCGGCGCCGGCGGCGGCCGGGGCCGCCGTCAGGCCGGCCGCGCTGACCGAGGCCGGCCACGCCTTCAAGGCGATCAAGCGCTGATCAGGCCTTGGCGTTGGTGTCTACCCAGGCGGCGAAGGCGGTCATGAACTTTTGCAGGAACTCGCGGGTGCTGTCGTTGTTCAACTTGCCGTCGTCGCCGAGCAGCTTGGCGGCGCCGCCGATGTAGGCTTCCGGCTGCTGCAGCAGCGGCATGTCGAGGAACACCATGGACTGGCGCAGGTGGTGGTTGGAGCCGAAGCCGCCCGTCGCGCCCGGCGACACGCTGACGATGGCGGCCGGCTTGCCGCTCCAGATGCTGCTGCCGTAGGGGCGGGAGCCGACGTCGATGGCGTTCTTGAGCGGCGCCGGCACCGAGCGGTTGTATTCCGGCGTGACGAACAGCACGGCCTGCGCGGCCTGCATGCGCTGGCGGAAGTGGGTCCAGGTCTGCGGCGCGGTGGCGCCGTTCTCCTCCAGGTCCTGGTTGTACAGCGGCAGTTCGCCGATCTCGACGATCTCCAGCTGCAACGACGGCGGCGCCAGCGCGATCAGCTCGTGGGCGAACTTGCGGTTGAGCGAATCCTTGCGCAGACTGCCGATCACTACGGCGACTTTTTTCGCGGCCATGACTTCTCCTGAAGACGGTTGTGGGAAGTCCTTAATGTAACCGATCCATGAAAAAAACCACGCCGCGTTGCCGGGGCGTGGTTTCGTGGTTGACGCGGGAAGGCTTATTCCGCGTGCATTTCCTTGAGCAGGTTGTCGGCGTGGTCGACGTGCTTCATGTTCCACAGGATGTAGCGCAGGTCGACCTGGATGTCGCGGGTGTTGGCCTTGTTGAAGTCCCAGTCCGAGATGATGGAGTCGAGCGTGCCGTCGAAGGCCAGGCCGATCCACTCGCCCTTGGCGTTCAGCGCGGCCGAGCCGGAGTTGCCGCCGGTGATGTCCAGCGTGGCCAGGTAGGCGACCGGCACCGACTTCAGTTTCGGATCGACGTACTTGCCGAAGTCCTTGGCCTTGATCGCGGCCAGCTGGGCCTTCGGTGCGTTGAACTCGCCCACGCCGGTGGCCTTGGCGGCCACGCCTTCGACCGTGGTGAAGGCCTTCCACGTGGTGCCGTCGGCGCCGTGGTCGCGGCCGGCGATCTGGCCGAATGTCACGCGCAGGGTGCTGTTTGCGTCAGGGTAGACCGCCTGGCCCTTGCTCTGCATGAAGGCGATCTTGGCCTTCATGTAGTTGGCGTAGGCTTGCTGCAGCTTGCCGCCCAGTTCTTCCTCGTCGGCCTCGTCCTTCATGTCCATGTCGTACATGGCGACGGCGGTCTTGATGAAGGCGTCGTTGCTGGCCTTGAACTCGGCCGGGGTCTTGCCGATCCAGCTGGTGCGCTCGGCGGCGTCGCCCAGCTTGCTGCCGGCGTACATCGCGTCCAGCACGGCTTGCAGGTCAGCCTTGCCCATGCCGTCCTTGATGCCGAAGATGGCGTCGAAGCTGGCGTTGCGCTGGGCCGCCGGCTGGGCCGCGTACTTCGACAGGCTGTTGATCACCAGCGCCTTGTCGACCTTCTCGTCGTAGTTGCGCACCAGCGCGGCGACCGACGATTTGATGCGCGGCACGTCGCGGACCTGGTAGCCGGACTTGCGTTCGGCGTCGGGCTTGGTGTTCTCGTTGGCCAGGCGGTACAGCATGCGCGCGGTGTTGAGCAGGCGCGGCTTGGACGAGGCCAGGAAGTAGTCGCGCTTGGTTTCGGCGTCGCGCTGGGCGATCAGCTTTTCCACCAGCTCGATGTCGCCGGCGTATTCGGCCTTGCGGGCAGGCGTGGCGTTGATCCAGGTCTTCAGCGCCTCGTGCTCGGCGGTTTTACGCTGCAGCATATCGCTGCCGGCGTAGGAGTCCAGCATGCCCTGGCGGTTCTTGTAGTAGTTGTTGATGCCGGCGACCTGCGACGCGTATTTCAGCGCGGTGTCCTTGTTGTCCTTGGTGGCGTCGGCGATGATGGCCAGGTTTTCCGCCGAGGTCTTGACGAAGGCCGGGTAGCTCCAGTCGAAGGTGTAGGCCACTTCCGACGGCAGGCGGTGGCGGTTGGTGCGGCCGGGGTAGCCCAGCACCATGACGAAGTCGCCTTCCTTCACGCCTTCCTTGGCCAGCTTCAGGTAGTGTTGCGGAATGTAGGGGACGTTGTCCTTGCTGAAGTCGGCGGCCTTGCCGTCCTTGCTGACGTAGGCGCGGTAGAAGCCGTAGTCGCCGGTGTGGCGCGGCCACATCCAGTTGTCGGTATCGCCGCCGAACTTGCCGACGCCGGCCGGTGGCGCATGGACCAGGCGCACGTCGCGGATCTCCAGTTGCTTGATCAGGTAGTACTCCAGGCCGCCGTAGTAGGACGACACGGTGCAGCGATGGCCTTCGTCTTTTTCGCACTCGGCCTGGATGGCCTTCTGGTTCTTCTCGATGGCGTCGCTGCGCTTCTTGCCGCTCAGTTTGGCGACATCGGCGGTGACCACCTGCTTGCTGACATTGGTGACGGCCTTGGTCACGAAGATGCGGCTGCCCGGGGCGGCCGGCAATTCCTCGGCGAAGCTGTGGGCCAGGAAGCCATTGGCCAGCAGGTCGCGTTCCGGCGTGGAGTTGTGCGCCACGCTGCCGTAGACGCAGTGGTGGTTGGTGGCGACCAGGCCTTGCGGCGACACGAAGGAGGCCGAGCAGCCGCCCAGGCTGACGATGGCGCCCATTGGGAACTCGGTCAGTTTGGTAAGGTTGGCGGGGTCGAGTTTCAGGCCGGCGGCCTTCAGTTGCTTGGCTACTTGTGGCAGCTGTTGCGGCATCCACATGCCTTCATCGGCGTGGGCTGCGGTGCTCAGGATGGCGAGCGCGATCAGTGATTTATGCATTTTTGTCGTTGTTGAAGTGATGGGAAAGGGAACAACGACGCGAGTATAGCAACAAAAATTGGGGTCAAGTCTGACATTCGGACACGAGCTCTGCCGTAGTGCGCGCACTACGGCAGAGCTCGTGTCCGAATGTCAGACTTGACCCCAAAGTTTACGAAAGTTAATCGGCCTTGATGGCTTCGATTTGGATCGCCAGCTTGACCTCCGGGGCGAAGGCAGGGGTGCCGTAGTTCAGGCCGAAATCGGTGCGCTTGAACTCGGCCACGGCGTTGGCGCCGCATACTTCGCGCTTGTAGCGCGGGTGCATGATGCAGTTGAACTTGTCCACCTTCAGCGCCACCGGCTTGGTCACGCCCAGCAAGGTCAGCTCGCCATCCACGCCGACCAGCTTGTCACCCTCGAACTTGAACGACTTGCTCTTGTAGGTGATGGTCGGGAATTTCTCGACGTTGAACATGTCGGCCGTCTTGGCGTGGCTGTTCATCTTGTCCATGCCGAAGTCGATCGAGTCGGCGGCGATGGCGATGTCCAGCGCGCCGGTCTTGGCGGCGCGGTCCATCGTCACGGTGCCGCTGGTCTTGTCGAACTTGCCGCGCCAGACCGACAGGCCCATGTGGTCGGCTTCGAAGCTCGGGTAGGTGTGCGTCGGGTCGATGTTGTAGGTGGCGGCGATGGCGGACGTGGCCGAGGCGGCCAGCAAGGTGGCGATCAGGATTTGCAGTTTCATTTAACGGTCTCCGAATTTATTGGGCTACGACGTGGAACTTGATGGTTACTTCATCGGCCACCATGCCGGTGTCTTTCCATTCGCCTTCGCCGATGTTGTAGGCCAGGCGTTTGATCGGCAGCGCGCCTTCAAACACTTGCTTGCCGCCGTCGGCCTTGACCGTCAGCGGGAAGCTGATGTCGGCGGTCTTGCCCTTGATGGTCAGCTTGCCGGTGACGTTGAGCTTGCCCGCGCCGGTGCTCTTGATCGCGGTCGAGACGAAGGTCGCTTTCGGGAACTGGGCCGAGTTGAACCATTCCTTCTTCGCCACTTCCTTGTTCATGTCGGCGTCGCCGACGTCCAGGCTGGCGGTCTCGACTTCGACGGTGGCCTTGGAGGCGTCCGGCTTGGCCGCGTCGTAGTCGATGGCGACGGTGTACTTCTTGAACTTGGATTCGACCGGCACGTTCATTTGCTTGAACACGGCCGATACGGTGGACTTGGACGGATCGGTCTTCAGCGCGGCGGCGCTGGCGGCCAGGGCGATACCCATCATCGAGACGAGGGCGAGTTTTTTCATGGTTTTCATAGAAGCTCCGGTGATGTGGGTGGGGATTACGGCAGCATGCGTTTGAGCGTGGCGTCGCGGTCGATGAAGTGATGCTTGAGTGCGGCGAGCGCGTGCGCCACGACGGCGGCGGCCATCGTCATGGTCAGAACATAGTGAACGGTTTTTAAGATCGGCTTAAGCTCGGCGTTCGGCTCGATGACGGCCGGCAGCTGGAACAGGCCCAGGTACACCACCGGCACGCCGGCCGCGTACGAGTACAGGTAGCCGGAAATGGGCACGGCGAAGATGAAGAAGTACAGCAGGTAGTGCATGCCGTCGGCCACCTTGTGCTGCCACGCAGGGATGCTGGCCAGCGGCGGCGGCGGGGTATTGGCCTTGCGCCACAGCAGGCGGATGGCGGCCACGCCCAGCACCGTCACACCCAGCCATTTGTGCCAGGAGTAGTACTTGAGCTTGGTCGGCGTGATGCCGTGGATGTCCACCATGGTCAGGCCGAGGAAGAAGGCGGCGATGATCAGCAGGGCGGTCAGCCAGTGCAGCAACATGGCCGTTTTGGTGTAGCGTTGCATAAGCTTGAACTCCAGAAAATAGTACGTGTTAGGACTAATATACCAAAGAAATGCGATGCGCGCTGGACAGGCGAAAAAAAGCCCCCGGGACTATGGTCGGCGGGGGCTAGTGTAAAACAGTTTGGCTGGTTTGCTTAGATGGCTTTAGCCAGAGCCGTCGCGATGCCGATGTAGTTGGCCGGGGTCATGGCCAGCAGCAGGTCCTTGGCGTCCTGCGGAATCGCCAGGCCGGTGATGAAGTCGCGCAGCGCGTCCTTCGAGATGCCTTTGCCGCGCGTCAGCTCTTTCAGCTGCTCGTACGGATTCTCGATGCCGTAGCGGCGCATCACGGTCTGCACCGGCTCGGCCAGCACTTCCCAGTTGGCGTCCAGGTCGGCGGCCAGGCGGGTGTGGTTCACTTCCAGCTTGTTCAGGCCGCGCAGGCAGCTGTCGTAGGCCAGCAAGGTGTAGCCCAGGCCGACGCCGATGTTGCGCAGCACGGTCGAATCGGTCAGGTCGCGCTGCATGCGCGAGACCGGCAGCTTCTCGGACAGGTGCTTGAGCACGGCGTTGGCCAGGCCCAGGTTGCCCTCGGAGTTTTCGAAGTCGATCGGGTTGACCTTGTGCGGCATCGTCGACGAGCCGATCTCGCCGGCCTTGGTCTTCTGCTTGAAGTAGCCCAGCGAGACGTAGCTCCAGATGTCGCGGTTCAGGTCCAGCAGGATGGTGTTGACGCGGGCGAAGGCGTCGAACAGCTCGGCCATGTAGTCGTGCGGCTCGATCTGGATGGTGTACGGATTGAACACCAGGCCCAGGCGCTGCTCGATGACGTTCTTGGAGAACGAAGCCCAGTCGAACGATGGATAAGCCGACAGGTGGGCGTTGTAGTTGCCGACCGCGCCGTTCATCTTGCCCAGGATCTCGACTTGTTCGATGCGCTTGATGGCGCGCTGCAGGCGGGCCACGACGTTGGCCATTTCCTTGCCCAGGGTGGTCGGGCTGGCGGTCTGGCCGTGGGTGCGCGAGAGCATCGGCACGTCGGCGTTGTCGATGGCGATTTCCTTCAGGCGGGCGATGACCTTGTTCAGCGACGGCAGCATGACGCTGTCGCGGGCCGCCTTGAGCATCATGCCGTGCGAGGTGTTGTTGATGTCTTCCGAGGTGCAGGCGAAGTGGATGAACTCCGACGCGGCCACCAGCTCCGGCACGTCCTTGACCTGCTCCTTCAACCAGTACTCCACAGCCTTGACGTCGTGGTTGGTGACGGCTTCGATTTCCTTGATGCGGGCGGCGTCCTGTTCGGTGAACTCGTTGGCGATCTTGTCCAGCAGGGCGGTGCCCGCGGCCGAGAACGGCTTGATTTCAGCGAAACCGGCCAGCGACAACGCTTGCAGCCAGGAGATTTCTACTTTGACGCGGTGGTGCATGAAGCCCGATTCGGACAGGATGGGACGCAGCAGGTCGGTTTTACCGGCGTAGCGGCCGTCCAGAGGCGACAGCGCCGACAGCGTGGAGTAAGGAGTAGTGGTCATGATGGGAAGGAGGCAGGGTTAAAATTGCGCAAAGGTAGATTTTACCATTGGCCGGGCATCAGGCCTCCGATGTTATACTGTTGTCTGATCTTCCACTCTAAGCCTCTATGAAACTCATCGGTTCCCTCGCCAGTCCTTATGTACGCAAAGTTCGTGTTGTCCTGGCCGAAAAGAAGCTCGACTATCAGTTTGAATTGGAAGATGTGTGGGCCAAGGACACCACCATCGACAAGCTGAACCCGCTCGGCAAGGTGCCCAGCCTGATCATGGAAGACGGCACCGTCATGATCGATTCGCGCGTCATGGTCGAATACCTCGATACGCTGACCCCGGTCTGCAAGCTGCTGCCGCCGAACGGCCGCGACCGCGCCGACGTCAAGTGCTGGGAAGCGCTGGCCGACGGCATGCTGGACGCCGCCATCATCGTGCGCCTGGAACGCCTGCATCGGCCGCCCGAGCAGCAAAGCGAGGCATGGATGGCGCGCCAGATGCGCAAGGTGCAGCTGGGCCTGGAGTCGCTGTCGGAAAAGCTGGGCGAGTCGCCCTACTGCGCCGGCATCCATTACTCGCTGGCCGACGTGGCGGTCGGCTGCACGCTGGGCTGGCTGTCGTTCCGCTTCCCGGAAATCACCTGGCGCGACGACCACCCCAACCTGGCCCGCCTGTTCGACAAGCTGTCCGAACGCCAGTCGTTCAAGGACACGGTCCCTCAGTAAGCCATGCCCAAGACCACGCCGCCCGACGCGGACAACTCCGCCCAGCAGCGGCGCCTGCAGATGGCCGACATCGCGCGGCTGGCCGGCGTGTCGACGTCGACGGTGTCGCGCGCGCTGGCCGGCAGCAAGCTGGTGAGCGAGGAGACGCGGGTGCGTATCATGGAGTTGGCGCGCTCGCTCAAGTACACCATCAACATCGGCGCGCAGAACCTGCGCATGAAGCAGAACCGCACCGTCGGCGTGGTGATCCCGTACGACTCGGCCACGCGCCAGCATTTGTCCGACCCGTTCTTCCTGTCGATGCTGGGCAGCCTGGCCGACGCGCTCACCGAACTCGGTTTCGACATGCTGGTCTCACGCGTGGACGCCGAGGAGCTCGATGCGGCCGCCGCGCCGTTCGACACGGGCCGCGTGATCGGCATCATCCTGATCGGCCAGTGGCGCCACCATGAACAACTGAACCAGCTGGCCGCGCGCCATGTACCCATCGTGGTGTGGGGCGCGCAGCTGCCGCAGCAGCTGTACTGCACCGTCGGCGGCGACAACGTCACCGGCGGCGAGCTGGCGGCCGCGCACCTGATCGCGCAGGGCCGCAAGCACATCGCCTTTTTCGGCGACATCAACCTGCCCGAGGTGGGCCAGCGCTACGAGGGCCAGTGCCGCGCGCTGCGCAAGGCCGGCATGAAAGTCGATCCGGCGCTGCAGGTGTCGGTGTCCTTCCTGCCGGAGGGCGGCCGTGAGGCGGTGCAGGAACTGCTGCGCCGCGGCGTGCCGTTCGACGCGGTGTTCGCCGGCAGCGACCTGATGGCCATGACCTCGATTAACACGCTGCGCCATCACGGCTACGACGTGCCGGGCCAGGTCGCCGTGGTCGGCTACGACGATATCGAGCTGGCCGGCTACTTCCATCCGCCGCTGACCACCGTGCAGCAACCGATACGCGAGGCTGGCCGCGCGCTGGTGTCCCAGCTGCTGGAGCTGGTCGACGGCCGTCCGGCGGCTTCGCTGCAAATTCCCACCCAATTGATCGTCCGCAACAGTTCTGTCTGATTTATGCAACCGATTGCATAGGCTCACCAGTAAGCACTGCAAATATATTTTTGCATCGTTATGCAATCGATTGCATTAAATCGAAAACCGAGGAATAATGGCGTACCTGCTCAATTAAACGGCAGATCAAAACGACAATATCTGGAGACGACAATGGAACAACGCACATTCAAAATGGGCGGCATCGCTGCCGCTGTTGCAACGGCTGTCCTGCACATGGGTAGCGCCTCGGCGCAGCAGGCCGCACCGGCCGCCCCGGCCGATGGCCTGAACATGGAGCGCGTGGTCGTCACCGGCACCTCCGGCGGCTCCACCAAGATGAAGACCAGCGTGTCGATCAGCACCCTGGAAGGCGACACCATCAAGAACAGCGCGCCGTTGAGCGCGGCCGAGGTGCTGCGCTCGGTGCCGGGCGTGCGCTCGGAATCGTCGGGCGGCGAGGGCAACGCCAACATCACCGTGCGCGGCGTGCCGATTTCGGCCGGCGGCGCGCGCTACGTGCAGATCCAGGAAGACGGCCTGCCGGTGCTGCAATCGGGCGACTTCAACTTCATCACGCCGGACAGCTTCGTCAAGATCGACGGCACGCTGGACCATCTGGAAGTGGTGCGCGGCGGTTCGGCCTCCACGCTGGCGACCAACGCGCCGGGCGGCATCATCAACTTCATCACCAAGACCGGTGAGGAAAAGGGCGGCCATGTTGGCATCAGCCACGGCCTGGGCTACGACGAGACCCGCCTGGACTTCGACTACGGCGCGCCGATCTCGGACAAGACGCGCTTCTTCATCGGCGGGAACTACCGCACCGGCGAAGGCGTGCGCAACACCGGCATGAGCACCGAGGATGGCGGCCAGATTCGCGGCAACCTGACGCATGATCTGGACAACGGCTTTATCCGCGTATCGTTCAAGCACGTGGACGACAAGTCGCCGACCGCGCTGCCTGTGCCGGTGCAGGTGGTGAACCAGCAGATCCAGGAAATCCCCGGCATCGATCCGCGCAAGGTGACGTTCTACTCGCCGTACTGGGTGCGCGATGTCACGCTGGGCAAGAACAACACGCCGGTGTCGACCAACGTCAACGACGGCCTGAAAGTGAAGAGCGACACGGTCGGCCTGGAAGGCTCGTTCGACCTGGGCGACGGCTGGAACCTGAGCGACAAGTTCCGCACCTCCAGCAACAGCGGGCGCTTCACCGGCGTCTTCGCGGGCAACAACGGCACGGTGGGCAGCTATGTGTTCGCGACGGGGCCGAACAAGGGCCAGGCCTACAATGGCCGCGCCTTCTCCGCCGTGGTGTTCAACACCTCGATCGACGATGCCGGCAATACGCTGAACGACACCAAGCTGGCCAAGACCTTCAAGCTGGCCGACGGCTCCAAGCTGACCACCACCGCCGGCCTGTACCTGTCGACGCAGAAGCTGGCGCTGACCTGGAACTTCAACGAGTACCTGATGCAGGCCAGCGGAGACAAGCCCGCGCTGCTGCAGACGGCCAGCGCCACGCCAGGCCTGGTGGGACCGGCCTTCGGCGGCTGCTGCTCGCGCGCGGTCGACATGGAATACAAACTGACCTCGCCTTACCTGAACGTGGGCTATGAAACCGGTCCGCTGAACATCGACGCCAGCGTGCGCCAGGACCGCCAGCGCGCCAGCGGCACGGCCAACATCGCGACCATGAGCGGCGGCGCGTTGCGCTACGATCCGGCCACGCAGCAGCTGGTGGACTACAAGATCAACCACAACTCGTACTCGGTCGGCGGCAACTACCGCATCACCAGCAGCCTGGCGGCGTTTGCGCGTGTGAGCGATGGCGTGGCCTTCAATGCGGACCGCATCCTGTTCGGCACTCCGCTGGACGGCAGCGCGCCGATCAACATCAACACCGTCAAGCAGATCGAGGGCGGTGTGAAATGGCGCAGCGGCGGCGTGAGCACCTTCGTGACGCTGTTCCAGGCCAAGACCGACGAGAGCAACTACGAGGCGACCACGCAGCGCAGCACCTCCAACAAGTACGACGCCAAGGGCGTGGAGCTGGAAGGCGCGTATGCCTTGAACGACTTCCGCGTCACCGGCGGCATGACCTACACCGACGCCAAGATCACCGGCACCGCGCCCGGCGATGTGGCGGTGATCGGCAACACGCCGCGCCGCCAGGCCAAGGTGGTGTACCAGATCGCGCCGACCTACACCTTCGGCCAGGCCACCGTTGGCGCCAGCTTGATCGGCACCGGCAAGTCGTGGGGCGATGACGCGCACACCATCGTGCTGCCGGCGTATGAAGTGGTGAACGCCTTCGTCAACTACCGGGTGACGGAGAAAGCCACGCTGTCGCTGAGCGTGAACAACCTGTTCAACAAGATCGGCTACACCGAAGTCGAAGGCGACGGCCATGCCGCCCGCTCCATCTCCGGCCGCGCCGCGAAAGTCAGCCTGTCCTATGCCTTCTAAAGTAATGTCGGACCGCCTGCTGGCGGTCCTGCCCGACGACCTGCGCCCGCAAGCCGCGCAGCGGCTGGCGGCGGCGGAGCCGGTGCTGCGCCGGCTGCTGGCCGGCCTGTATGGCGAGCGCGCCGATTTCGATGCGTGGCTGGGTGATCTGATGGAGTCGCTGGGTGCGCTGTATTCGGCGCGGCCGCCGGAGCTGCGGGCGCTCGACGCGCAACGCGCCGCGCAGCCGGAGTGGTTCCTCAGCCAGCGCATGTTGGGCTACTGTGCCTACGTGCAGAACTTCGGCGGCGATTTGAATGGCGTGGCGGCGCGTATCCCGTATCTGCGGGAATTGGGCGTCAGCTATCTGCACCTGCTGCCGTTCCTGCGTCCGCGCGCGGGCGAGAACGACGGCGGTTTCGCCGTCTCCAGTTTCGACGAAGTCGATCCCGCGCTGGGCAGCAATGCCGATCTGGATGCGCTGACCACGCAGCTGCGCGCGGCCGGCGTCAGCCTGTGCTCGGACTTCATCCTGAACCACGTGGCCGACGATCACGCCTGGGCGCAGGCGGCCAAGGCCGGCGACGCGGCGGCGCGCGCGATGTTCCATGTGTTCCCCGACCGCGACATGCCGGACCGCCACGAGCGCACGCTGGGCCAGGTGTTCCCGCAGGTCGCTCCGGGCAATTTCACCCATGTGGAAGCGATGGGCGGCTGGGTGTGGACCACGTTCTATCCGTACCAGTGGGACCTGAACTACGCCAACCCGGCGGTGTTCGCCGAGATGGCCGCCGCGATGCTGCGCCTGGCCAATCGCGGAATCGAGGTGTTCCGCCTTGATTCCACCGCCTTCCTATGGAAGCGCGAGGGCACCAACAGCATGAACCAGCCGGAGGCGCATCAGTTGTTGCAAGCCTTGCGGGCGATAGTCGATATCGTCGCGCCTGGCGTGCTGCTGAAGGCCGAGGCCATCGTGCCGACGCGCGAGCTGCCGGCCTACCTGGGCAGCGCACAGGCGCCCGAGTGCCATATCGCCTATCACAGCAGCCTGATGGCGGCCGGCTGGGTGGCGCTGGCGGAGCAGGGCACCGGCGTGCTGCGCGAAGTGATACGCAACACACCGGCGCTACCGGCCGCCGCGACGTGGCTCAGCTACGTGCGCTGCCACGACGACATCGGCTGGAACGTGCTGCGCGCCGAGGCTACGGCCGACGGCAGCGACAGCGCGGCGCGGCTGGCGCGCGTGGCGCGCTTCTTCAGCGGCGCGGAAGGCAGCTACGCCGTCGGCGCGGCCTTCCAGAGCACCGATCCAAACGCGGCGCACGGCAGCAACGGCATGGCCGCGTCGCTGGCGGGTCTGCAGTCTGCGGGCAGCGACGAGGAACGCGCACTGGCGCTGCGCCGCATGCTGCTGCTGCACGGCCTGGCCCTGAGCTTCGGCGCGCTGCCGGTGCTGTACATGGGCGACGAGCTGGCGATGGAGAACGACTACAGCTACCTGCAACGCCCGCAGCACGCGATGGACAGCCGCTGGCTGCAACGGCCGGTGTTCGACCAGCAGCGCTGGAAGCACCGCTACGACGTATCGACCGTGCCGGGCCTGATGCATCAGGCGCTGGCAAGGCTGGTGCGCATACGCCGCCGGCACGACGCGCTGGCGGCCAACGCGCCCCGCACGCTGCTGGCCGATGCGCCGGACGGCATGCTGGCGCTGGCGCGCGGCGACCGCTTCCTGACGCTGATGAATTTCTCCGGCCTGCCGCAAAGCTATGCGCTGCAAGGCGCGTGGCGCGATTGCATCGCGGAGCAGGCGACGGGCGGCACGTTGGTGCTGGAGCCGTATGCGATGTACTGGCTGGAACGCGAATAATATAGAATCGCCCAAACAGGGCGTGGAGACAAGCATGACCCAACAAACCATTGCCGTATTCGGCGAAGCGCTGGTTGACGATTTCATCACCGAGCAGGTTGTCGGCGGTGCGCCGTTCAACGTTGCGCGCAATCTGGCCGCCTTCGGCGTCGCGACGCTGATGGTCACCCGCATCGGCACGGACAAGAACGGCGCCCTGGTGCGCAACGAGTTCGAACGCTTCGACATGAGCGAGGCTGGCCTGCAGCTCGATCCGCAAGAGGCCACCGGCCGCGTGGTGGTCGAGCGCAACGCGGAGGGCCACCGCTTCATCATCCTTCCCGACCAGGCCTACGATTACGTGGAAACCGCGCCTGCGTTGACGGCGCTGGCGCAGGCCGCGCCGGGCACGATCTACTTCGGCACCATGGCGCAGCGGCACGAGCGTTCGCGCGCGGCGCTGCGGGCGATGCTCGATGCGTCCGGCGCGTTCAACGTCCAGCGCTACCTGGACCTGAATGTGCGCGACGGCCAGGTGACGGAGCGCTGCGCCTTCGAGTCGCTGCACCTGGCGGACATCGTCAAGGTCAACGAGGACGAGCTGAAGGACCTGTTTAGCTGGTACACCCACACCAAGCCAGGCACCAAGGCGATCGACAGCGCCGAGATGGTGGAGGCCTGCCAGGCGCTGATGCGCAGCTTCACGCTGAAGGGATTGATCGTCACGCTGGGCGAGCGCGGCGCGCTGTACTTCGGTGCCGACGGCGCGGTCATCGCCAACCAGGATTGCCACGCGCCGGTACGCATCGTCGACACGGTGGGCGCGGGCGATGCCTTCTCCGCCGTGTTCCTGTTCGGGCAGTCGCAGGGCTGGCCGGTCAGCCTGACGCTGGCGCGCGCCAACGCCTTCGCCGGCGCCATCTGCGGCATTTCCGGCGCGGTGCCGGCCGATATCGCGTTCTACCAGCCGTGGATCGCGGCCTGGCGCGGCGACGCGGTCATGCCCGGAGCCGTCGCATGAAGCCGCGGCTGTCGTTCTGGCAGATCGTGAACATGAACATCGGCTTCTTCGGCATCCAGTTCAGTTTCGGCCTGCAGCAGAGCAGCATGAGCCCGATCTACAAATACCTGGGCGCGGACGAGGCCAGCCTGCCTTACCTGTGGCTGGCCGGGCCGATGACCGGCCTGCTGGTGCAGCCGCTGATCGGCGCCATGAGCGACCGCACGGTCACGCGCTGGGGGCGGCGCACGCCGTACTTCCTGATCGGCGCCATCCTGTGCAGCCTTGGCCTGCTGGCGATGCCGTTCAGCCCCACGCTGTGGATGGCGGCCAGCCTGCTGTGGATACTGGACGCGGCCAACAACGTGACGATGGAGCCATACCGCGCCTTCGTCAGCGACAAGCTCGATCCCGCGCAGCATTCGGTCGGCTTCCTGACGCAGAGCGCCTTCACGGGCCTGGGACAGACGCTGGCCTACCTGACGCCGTCGCTGCTGGTGTGGGTGGGCATGAACAAGGACGCCGTCAACGGCAGCCATATTCCGCACATCGTCATCGTGGCCTTCCTGATCGGCGCGGTGTTCTCGATTTCGTCGGTGCTGTGGACCTTGAAGACCACGCCCGAATATCCGTTGACCGGCGAGGAGCTGGCGCAGATCCGCGCGCGGCCGGCCGGCTGGCGGCACACGCTGGGCGATGTCGCCAGCGCGATCCGCGAGATGCCTCCGACGATGAAGCAGCTGGCCTGGGTCAAGCTGTTCCAGTGGTATGCGATGTTCTGCTATTGGCAGTACATCATGCTGTCGCTGTCGACCACCATCTACGGCACCACCGACCAGGCCTCGCAGGGCTTCCGCGACGCCGGCCTGCTGGCGGGGCAGGTGGGGGCGTTCTACAACTTCATCGCGTTCGTGGGCGCGCTGGCGCTGGTGCCGTTCACGCGCCGCCATGGTCCCAAGATCACGCACAGTGTTTGCCTGGCGCTGGCCGGCATCGGCATGCTGTCGATACCGATGATTCATACGCCGGCGCTGCTGTTCGTGCCGATGGTGGGCATCGGGCTGGCGTGGGCCAGCATCATGGGCAATCCGTATGTGATGCTGGCGGGTTGCATACCGCCGGAGCGCACCGGCGTCTACATGGGCATCTTCAATATGTTCATCGTGATCCCGATGATCATCCAGATCTTCACGCTGCCGCTGTACTATCGCAGCCTGCTGGGCGGGAATCCGGAGAACGTGATCCGCCTGGCCGGAGGGCTGATGCTGTGCGGCGCGCTGGCCGTGCTGGCGGTGAAAATAAAAAAGCCGCAGGCGGAGCTGCGGCTTGTTGAAGAGGCCAGGACGGCTTAATCGTTCATCTGGCTTTGCAGGTAGTTCTGGATGCCGACCTTGCCGATCAGGTCCAGCTGCGTTTCGAGCCAGTCGATGTGTTCTTCGGTGTCTTCCAAAATCATCAGCAGCAGGTCGCGCGACACGTAGTCGGCGGCCTTCTCGGCGGCGGCGATGCCTTCCTTGACGGTGATCTGCGCGCCCTTTTCCAGCTTCAGGTCGCAGCCGAGCATTTCTTCGGTGTTCTCGCCGATCATGATCTTGTGCATGGCTTGCAGGTTGGGCAGGCCGTCCAGCATCAGGATGCGGTCGATCAGTTTGTCGGCGTGCTTCATTTCGCCGATCGATTCTTCGTATTCCTTCTTCGCGATCTTCTCGAAACCCCAGTGACGGTACATGCGCGAGTGCAGGAAGTACTGGTTGATGGCGGTGAGTTCGTTGGTCAGCTGAGCGTTCAGCAGGCGAATAACTTCTGGGTCACCCTTCATGGGATGCTTTCTAAAATGGTGGTGGAATACTGACATTTTGCCACGAACGCCGTGCTCGCGTGGCGCAATGCGTGCAAAGTGTACCAATATAGGCGGAGTGAGATTGTTGGGGCAAATGAAAACAATTAACATTCCCATATCGCCGTGATGAAAGGATGTCCCCATGATGTTGCATATCCCCGCCGTGTTGACCAAGCCGCAGGTGCAGGAATTCCGCCACCGCCTGGCGCAGGCCGAGTGGGTGGACGGCCGCGCCACGGCCGGCGCGCAGAGCACGCAGGTCAAGCACAACCGCCAGTTGCCGGAGCTGTCGCCGCTGGCGCAGGAGCTGGGCGGCTTCATCACGCAGGCGCTGGCCAGCCATCCGCTGTTCTTCGCGGCGGTGCTGCCGCTGCGCATACTGCCGCCTTATTTCAACAGCTACGCCGGCGGCGAGCATTACGGGATGCATATCGACGGCGCCATCCGCATGCGGCCCGGCACGGCCAACGCGATGCGGGCCGACGTGTCGTCGACCTTGTTCCTCAGCGAGCCGGAGGAATACGACGGCGGTGAGCTCATCGTCAGCGACGCCTACGGCACGCACGAGGTCAAGCTGGCGGCGGGCGATTTGATCGTCTATCCGTCCAGCAGCGTGCACCGGGTGGCGCCGGTCACGCGCGGCGAGCGGGTGGCGGCTTTCCTGTGGAGCCAGAGCATGGTGCGCGACGATGCCAAGCGGGGCATGTTGTTCGAGCTGGACCAGAACATCCAGAAGCTGCGCGCCGCCCACGGCGACGATGCCATCGCGGTGGACCTGACCGGCCATTATCACAACCTGCTGCGCATGTGGGCCGAAGTGTGAGGAAACCCACTGAGGCGTGGCGGTGTCAGGGATAGGATGGGGATTCCGTTTTTAACGAAGGGCACCATCATGGACTCCAGCACCGAGCACCACCATCAGGACCTGGTCGGCGAGGACGCCGTCAGGAAGATCCGCGATTTTGTCGACAGTTCGCCGGGCTGCTTCTTCTGCACCAGCGACGTGGACGGCGGCCCCGGCGACGCGCGGCCGATGACCGCCTTGCAGGTCGATACGCTGGGCAACCTGTGGTTCGTCAGCGCCAGCGACAGCCTGAAGAACCTGGAGCTGGCGGCCGAGCCGTCGGCCACGCTGTATTTCCAGGGCGCCGGCAACGCCGAGTACATGCATCTGGAGGGCATCGCCACGGTGCTGCGCGATCCGGTCAAGCTGAAGGAGTTGTGGAGTTTTACGATGAAGACCTGGTTCGCCGGCGGCGAGGACGATCCGCGCATCACCTTGATCAAGTTCGCGCCGACCTACGGCTACTATTGGGATACCCGGCATGGCCGTGCGGTGGCCAGCGTCAAGATGCTGCTCGGCGCCGTGCTCGGCAAGCCCCTCGACGACTCGGTCGAGGGCAGGCTGGACGTCTGAAGGATCAGCCCAGCTGGAAGTTGATCGGCACCAGCGCGTACACGGGCACGGACTTGCCGTCCTCCATGTAGGGCTTGTACAGGGCGCGCAGCACGGCCTGGCGGCCGGCCTCGTCGAGGTTGCTGGAGCCGGACGACTTGTGGATCACCACTTGCTCGGCCTGGCCTTTGTCGCCGATCAGCACGCGCAGTATGACGGTGCCGCTTTCGCCCATGCGGCGCGAGATGCTGGGGTAGACCGGCTGCGGCGCGCGGATGTATTCGACGCCGGACACGGTTTTCGGCGCGGACGGCGCGGCCACGTGGGCGGGCGCCGGCGGGGCGGGCGGCGCGGCCACGGCGGCCGGTTCGCTCGGGCGCGCCTGCGGCGGCGGCACGGTGATGGTCGGCTCGGTCTGGACCACGCTCACCAGCGGAATCGGCGGAATGAAGGCGGGCGCCTGGCGCACCACCGGCACGGTCTTGGGCGGCGGCGGGGCTGGCTTGAGCGGCTCCGGCGACGCGACAAAGGTCACGTTGACCACTTGCGGCAGGATGGCGTGCGACACCTGGCGCATCATTCCCGACTGGAACATGTAGAACCCGAACGTGTGCACCATGACGATGGCGGCCAGCGGCGCGAACTTGCGCCCGCGCGCCTGCCAATGTTGCTTGAGGAGGGCGGCCAGGCCGCTGTCGTGCGCCGCCGGCGTCGCCGCGCGGCCATAGCTCAGTGTGTTCATCGGAGTATTCTTGGTTACTGCGCTTAGTTGCTGAAGACGGGCCGCTTCAGGACGGTTTCCTGGATTTCGGCGGTGGCCGCCAGGTGCTCGTTGAGGATTTCCTCGGCGCAGGCGAAGCACTGGCCGCAGCAGGTGGACACGCCCAGGTCGCGGCGCAGTTCGTCCATCGAGGTCAATCCCAATTCCACGGCTTGACGGATTTCACGATCAGATATGTTGTTGCAGACACATACAATCATCGATACACCTTCTGGCTAGGCTTTATAAAAAAAGGACATGATTGGCATTTGGCTACTTAATGCGAATCATTATCATTAATCGTATACTGCCTCAAGTTTGAGCGGGATGCAAGCGCAAATAGAAGTAATTCGCATTACCGTTTATAATGCTACTATCTTATTTCCGGCCAGAACGCGATCTTGCAGTTCGCCGGCAAGCCGCCGCGGCTTTGGCCGGGCGGCGATTTGAACGGACTTTGCCATGACGCATGCAGCTCCCCTGATCACCCTCGATACCCTGACGGTCGGCGACAGCGCCACCGTGGTGCACATCGCCCCCGGCGACGCGGCGCACGACGGCGCCATGCTGGCGCGCCGCCTGATGGAGCTGGGCTTCGTGCCGGGCGAAAAAATCCGCATGCTCAAGCGCGGCATGCCGGGCGGCGAGCCGCTGGCGATCAAGGTCGGCAACTCCACCTTCGCGCTGCGCCGCTTCGAGGCGGCGCTGGTGTCGGTTCAACCATCGATCCAGCCGGAATAAGCCATGGGTGCAGCTGATATCGCGGCGCCGCTGGCGCCGGTCCTGTCGAAGACGCCGATGGTGGCCTTGCTGGGCAATCCGAATTGCGGCAAGACCGCGCTGTTCAACCGCCTGACCGGCGCGCGCCAGAAGGTGGCCAACTACGCCGGCGTGACCATCGAGCGCAAGGAAGGCTCGTTCACGTCGCCGGAGGGCCGCGCATTCCGCGTGCTGGACCTGCCGGGCGCCTACAGCCTGTCGGCCCACACGCCGGACGAGGCCATCACGCGCGACGTGGTGGCCGGCCTGCGCGCGGGCGAGCAGTCGCCGGACGTGGTGGTGTGCGTGGTCAACGCCACCAACCTGCGCCTGAACCTGCGGCTGGTGCTGGAGATCAAGCGCCTCGGCCTGCCGATGATCCTGGCGCTGAACATGGTCGACGTGGCCAAGAAGCGCGGCATCGAGATCGACGCCGCGCGCCTGGCGCAGGAGCTGGGCATGCCGGTGGTGGAGACGGTGGCGGTGCAGGCCGGCGGCGAGAAGTCGCTGCTGCGCGCGCTCGACGGCATGTGGCCGCTGCGCGAGGTCAAGCCCGAGCCGCTGTCGGCGATCGACGCGGTCGGCGTGGAGGAGACGCAGCGCGAGGTGCGCCGCATCCTGGCGCTGGTCAGCAGCGACGCGCGCGACACCGGCAACCTGACCGAGAAGATCGACAACGTGGTGCTGCATCCGGTGCTGGGCCCGGTGATCCTGGCGGTGCTGATGTTCCTGGTGTTCCAGGCGGTGTTCAGCTGGGCCAATGTGCCGATGGACATGATCAAGGCCGGCGTCGACGGCGTCGGCGCCATGATCAAGGGTGCGATGGCGGACGGCTTGCTGCGCAGCCTGCTGGTGGAGGGCATCCTGGGCGGGGCCGGCAGCGTGCTGGTGTTCCTGCCGCAGATTCTGATTCTGTTCTTCTTCATCCTGATCCTGGAGGACTGCGGCTACCTGCCGCGCGCCGCCTTCCTGCTCGACCGGCTGATGGGCGGCGTCGGCCTGTCGGGGCGCGCCTTCATTCCGCTGCTGTCGAGCTTTGCGTGCGCGATTCCGGGCATCATGGCGGCGCGCACCATCCAGAATCCGCGCGACCGGCTGGTGACGATCATGATCGCGCCGCTGATGACGTGCTCGGCGCGCTTGCCGGTGTATGCGCTGATCATCGCGGCCTTTATCCCGGAACGCGAAGTGGGCGGCTTCATGAGCCTGCAGGGGCTGGTGCTGTTCGCGCTGTACTTCGCCGGCATCGCGTCGGCGATGGCGGTGGCCTACTTCATGAAGCGCACCATGGGCGCGAACCACAAGCAGCCGCTGATGCTGGAGCTGCCGGCCTATCACTGGCCGCATCTGCAGAACCTGGCGCTGGGCCTGTGGGAGCGCTGCAAGATCTTCCTGTCGCGCGTGGGGACGATCATTTTGACCCTGATGGTGCTGCTGTGGTTCCTCAGTTCCTTCCCCGGCGCGCCCGAGGGGGCGACGCATCCGGCCATCTATTACAGCATGGCCGGCATGCTGGGGCGCGGGCTGGAATATGTGTTCGCGCCGATCGGCTTCAACTGGCAGATCTGCATCGCGCTGGTGCCGGGCCTGGCCGCGCGCGAGGTGGCGGTGGGCGCGCTGGGCACGGTGTACGCGCTGTCGCAGAGCGGCGAGGAATTGGCGCAGTCGCTCACGCCGATCATCGCCAGCTCGTGGACCTTGCCGACCGCCTTGTCGCTGCTGGCGTGGTATGTGTTCGCGCCGCAGTGCATGTCGACGCTGAGCGTGGTGCGGCGCGAGACCAACAGCATCCGCTATCCGCTGATGATGGCCGGTTATATGTTCGCGCTGGCGTACACGGCGTCGTTCCTGACGTATCGTATTTCCTTGTTCTTCATCGGAGGCTGAGCATGTGGCAGCAAGTGATCGTGGTGTTGATCGTGGTGGCGGCCTTGGCGCATTTCTGCACCAAGTATTTGCCGGCGGCGTTGCGCAAGCAGATCGTCTATGTGCTGTCGCGGCGCGGCTTCGACCAGAATAAACTGGCTAAACTGTTTAACACGAAATCGAGCTGCGGCGACGGCTGCGCCAGCTGCGGTTCCTGTGAAACCACGCCGCCGGCATCGTCCGGCTCCGCGCCGCTCAAGCGCGTGATCATGCTGCGCGTGCAGCGCTGATCCTTCCCCCCTCTGCGCCGGCGCAAACGCGCCGGCCACAGCCTGTTTAATCTATCCGCATAGTGATTGATTTCTTAATCTTTGCGGATAAGATGAAACATGGTGATCACCTTCGATCCCAAGAAAGACAAGCTCAACCAGCGCAAGGGGGGGAGACTGTATGGTGGACAAACGTAAAATCATATTTGTAACACCGGAGGAGGATGCCCGCATCATGGCCGCCGCTTTGTCGGACCCGGATGCGTTTCCGCCGACTGAGGAGGAGCTGGCACAATTTCGTCCCTGGCGGACCCGGTTTCTGGCGCCGCCCGGCTCTCCGACAGTGACGCTGAGCATGGAGTTCGACCGCGACACCATCGAGGCCTTCAAGCGGCAGGGCGACGACTGGCAGCAGGGCATCAACGCCGTGCTGCGCGAATGGGCGGTCAAGCGCGGTTACGTGGCCGACACGCTGGGCGATGCCTATCGCCTCGCGCACGCCGGCGATCCTAGCAAACCGGATTGAACGACTCCGCCTGCGCCATCGGCCAGTACAGGCCGAACACCGGCGGCAGGCGCGACAGCTGGCTGGGGTCGAGCAGTTCGCCCGGCTCCAGGTAGGGCAGCAGCGCCGACGCCAGCTTGACCTGGTTGGGCGAGATGCGCCGCACCAGGTGGTGCGCCTTCAGCTGCGACGGGTGCGTCAGGCCGGCGGCGGCGATCAGCTGGGCCAGCGCCTTCAGGGTATTCTCGTGGAAGTTGGCCACGCGCCGGGTCTTGTCCGGCACCACCAGCGCGCGCTGGCGGCTGTGGTCCTGGGTGGCCACGCCGGTCGGGCAGCGGTCGGTGTGGCAGCTCTGCGACTGGATGCAGCCCAGCGCGAACATGAAGCCGCGCGCCGAGTTGCACCAGTCCGCGCCCAGCGCCAGGATGCGGGCGATGTCGAAGGCGGTGACGATCTTGCCCGAGGCGCCGATCTTGATCTTGTCGCGCAGGTTGGCGCCCACCAGCGTGTTGTGCACCAGTAGCAGCGCCTCCTGCAGCGGCGTGCCGACGTGGTCGGTGAACTCGACCGGCGCGGCGCCGGTGCCGCCCTCGCCGCCGTCGACCACGATGAAGTCGGGCGTGATGCCGGTGGCCAGCATGGCCTTGACGATGCCGAAAAATTCCCACGGGTGGCCGATGGCCAGCTTGAAGCCGGTCGGCTTGCCGCCCGACAGCGTGCGCAGGCGGTCGATGAAGGCCAGCATCTCCAGCGGCGTGCCGAAGGCCGAGTGCTTGGACGGCGAGATGCAGTCCTGGCCCATGGCCACGCCGCGCGTGGTGGCGATCTCGATCGTGACCTTGGCGCCGGGCAGCACGCCGCCGTGGCCGGGCTTGGCGCCTTGCGACATCTTCAGCTCGATCATCTTGACCTGCGGCGTGGTGGCGTTGGCGACGAAGTTCGCCTCAGAGAAGGTGCCGTCGGGGTTGCGGCAGCCGAAGTAGCCGGAGCCGATCTCCCACACCAGGTCGCCGCCGTGCTGGCGGTGGTAGGGGCTGATGCTGCCCTCGCCGGTGTCGTGCATGAAGCCGCCGGCCTTGGCGCCGCCGTTGAGCGCCAGGATGGCGTTGGCCGACAACGCGCCGAAGCTCATGGCCGAGATGTTGAACACGCTGGCCGAGTAGGGCTGGGCGCGCGGGCAGTCGGGATGGTTGCCGATCTCGATGCGGAAGTCGTGGTGCTGCTCGGGCGCGGGGCTGATCGAGTGGTTGATCCATTCGTAGCCGGGGGCGTAGACGTCGAGCTGGGTGCCGAAGGGGCGCTTGTCGGTGTCCATCTTGGCGCGCTGGTAGACGATGCTGCGCTGGTTGCGCGAGAACGGCTCGGCCACGGTGTCGTCCTCCAGGAAGTACTGGCGGATCTCGGGGCGGATCGATTCGAAGAAGAAGCGGAAGTGGGCCAGGATGGGGTAGTTGCGGCGCAGCGCGCGCTTGGTCTGCAGCAGGTCGGTGATGCCGACCACGGTCAGCGCGGCGGCCGTCAGCGGGATCCACCAGGGCGCGGCCAGGGCCAGCGAGGCGGCCAGCGTGACGATGGCGGCGGTGAAGACGAGGTAACGCGGGGACAACAGGTTCATGGACACTCCGGTGGGCGGCTGATGGCGCAGTGTACTGCTGTTCCTTTCTGGAATCCATCGGTCTGTGGCCGGGGGCGCAAGATGGACAACGATGCTACAGTAGCGGGGTCGCGGCGCCATGCCGCTTTTTCGCGGGAAGCTCGCCATGATCGTGGTCCATCATCTGAACAATTCGCGCTCGCAGCGCGTGCTCTGGCTGCTCGAGGAGCTGGGGCTGGACTACGAGATCGTGCGCTACCAGCGCGATCCGAAGACCATGCTGGCGCCGCCCGAGCTGCGCGCCATCCACCCGCTGGGCAAGTCGCCGGTGATCAGCGACGGCGACGTGGTCGTGGCGGAGTCGGGCGCGATCATCGAGTATCTGGTGGAGACCTACGGCCATGGCCGGCTGGTGCCGCCGGCCGGCACCGAGGAGCGCCGCCGCTGGACCTACTTCCTGCACTACGCGGAAGGCTCGGCGATGGCGCCGCTGCTGATGAAGCTGATCTTCGACCGGGTGGAGAACAGCCCGGCGCCGTTCTTCGTCAAGCCGATCGCGCGCGGCATCGCGCGGAAGGTCAAGGCCGGCTACATCGAGCCGCAGATCGCCGCCCACCTGGACTACCTGGAGGCCGAGTTGAACAAGTGCCCGTGGTTCGCCGGGGCCGAGTTCAGCGCGGCCGATATCCAGATGAGTTTTCCGCTGGAGGCGGCCGCCGCGCGCGCCGGGCTGGACGCGCGCCGGCCCAACCTGATGGCCTTCCTCAAGCGCATCCACAGCCGCCCGGCCTTCCAGCGCGCGCTCGAGCGCGGCGGGCCGTACGAGCTGCTGAAGTAGTCGGCCTCGTGCCACCAGATGAATGCGTGTGTATCCAGCAGTATCATGGCGACGGCTCGTATCCTGCTGGTTCCAATGCAGAGACGATATCGCCGGAGTAGATGACGCTGCCACGCAGCTTTTCAATCGGCACCGAGCGGTATGGACGAACATCCAGGATCGGCTTGCCGTTTTCGGTGATAAAGAAAATCTTCTCGGACGCGGCAATTTCACGGATGACCGCGAGGGGATTTTCCAGGAATTTTTCAAGAGGAATTGTCGGCCACATGGCTGTCTCCTTGGCTTATCCAACCTCCCAGCTTACGCCGCTTATCGGCTGCCGCAAGCGGCGTTCGTGCCGGCTTTGCGTCATATCAGGCCGACAGCGCGGTCCGGTCGGGTAAAATGATGGATTGAACAAGCCCGGATGATGTTGAACATGGGTAGACTCCTTGCCATCGACGGCCTCAATATCGTGCGCCGCGTCTACGAAGCCAGCCCCGAACCCGATAGCGCCGAGAAGGCCGAGATCGCGCTGCGCCACGCGCTGTCCTCGTTCCGCAAACTGGTCAACGACCACGAACCGACCCACGTGCTGCCGGCCTTCGATTTCGGCGGCCCCACCTGGCGCCACGCGCTGTACGCCGGCTACCGCGAGGGCCGCGCGCCGATGCCCACGCCGCTGCGCGAGGCGCTGCCGGCCTTCTACGACAAGCTGCGCGGCATCGGCCTGCACGTGGTGTCGCTGCCCGAGGTCGAGGCCGACGACGTGATCGGCACCGTGGTGCTGCGCTGGCTGGCCGACGGCCGCGGCGAGGCCACCGTGGCCACCACCGACAAGGACCTGCACGGCCTGATCGCGCAGGGCGCGCGCGTGTGGGACCACTTCAAGGGCGAGTGGCACGACCACGCCTGGGTCGAGCGCAAGTGGGGCGTGCCGCCCGAGCAGCTGCCGGACCTGCTGGCGTTGATGGGCGACCCCACCGACTCCATTCCCGGCGTGTCAAAAGTCGGCGTCAAGAAGGCGGCGCGACTGTTGCGTACATACGGCACTCTGGACGGGATCATGGCCGGGGCGGGCATTCTGAAGGACACGCTGGGCGAAACTCTACGAAAAGAACGCGAAATGCTGTATCTTTCGAAACAATTGGTGCAATTAAAAACGGACGTGCGGGTCGGCGTGAGCTGGAATATGCTGGCGTGGGACCGGAACTGAGCGCGCCCACTAAGACAAGGTTTGCAAGATGTTAAAAGCGGTCATTATCGACACCAGCGCGATCGCGCGCGGCCTGCTCAACACGGTCCTGCTCGATGGCGGCTACGACGTGGTGGGCCAGAGCCACACCTGCGCCAGCGGCCTGGCGCTGCTGATCAAGCATCATCCCCACATCGTCTGCATCGCCCGCGAGCAGATCGAGAACGGCGAGGACGTTGTGCGCGAGATCAAGACCAACTGGCCGAAGACGCTGATCTTCATGGTCTCGAGCGAATTCGACGCCGCCACCATCCAGGCCGCCCACGCCATGGGCGTGAACGGCTTCATCGTCAAGCCGTTCAAGGCAGACACCGTGCTCAACACGATACGCAATACGGTGATCGCCATGGTCAAGCGCCAGCGCGCGGCATTGGCCAAGGACAGCGCCGAGGCCCCGCCCGACGCCGGCGAATCCGGCGAGGCGTGATCAGGCGGCGAAGGTCGAGCCGGCGATGATGCCGCCGCCGAGGCAGACGTCGCCGTCGTACAGCACGGCCGACTGGCCCGGCGTCACCGCCCACTGGGCTTCCATGAACTTCAACGCGAAATCGGAATCGCCTTCCGGAGCGATCTCGCACGCCACGTCGGCCTGGCGGTAGCGGGTCTTGGCCGACAGCGCGCGCGCGGCCGGCGCCTCGCCGGCGATCCAGCTGGCCTGGTCGGCGCGCAGGGTCGACGACAGCAGCCACGGATGGTCGTGGCCCTGCACGATGTACAGCGTGTTCTCGGCCACGTCCTTGCGCGCCACGTACCAGGCGTCGCTGCTGCCGTCCGGGTTCTTGTACGCCTTCATGCCGCCCACGCCGATGCCCTTGCGCTGGCCCAGCGTGTAGAAGCTCAGGCCCACGTGCTCGCCCACCACCTTGCCGTCCGGCGTCTTCATCGGGCCCGGCTTGTACGACAGGTAGCGGTTGAGGAATTCGCGGAACGGCCGCTCGCCGATGAAGCAGATGCCGGTCGAATCCTTCTTGGCGGCGTTGGGCAGGGCCAGCTTCGCGGCGATCTCGCGCACCTCGGTCTTGGGGATCTCGCCCAGCGGGAACAGGGTCTTGGACAACTGCGCCTGGTTGAGGCGGTGCAGGAAGTAGCTCTGGTCCTTGGTGTGGTCGACCGCCTTGAGCAGCTCGTGGCGGTCGCCGTTCCGGCGCACGCGCGCGTAGTGGCCGGTGGCGATCAGGTCGGCGCCCAGGTGCATCGCGTGGTCGAGGAAGGCCTTGAACTTGATTTCGGCGTTGCATAGCACGTCCGGGTTGGGCGTGCGGCCGGCCTGGTATTCGCGCAGGAAGTCGGCGAACACGCGGTCCTTGTATTCGGAGGCGAAGTTGACCGCCTCGATGTCGACGCCGATCACGTCGGCCACGCTGGCCGCGTCGATCCAGTCCTGGCGCGTGGAGCAGTACTCGGAGTCGTCGTCGTCTTCCCAGTTCTTCATGAACAGGCCGACCACGTCGTAGCCCTGTTCCTTGAGCATCCACGCCGCGACCGAGGAGTCCACCCCGCCCGACATGCCGATCACGACCTTTTTCTTGCTCATCTTACTTTCATCCATTCGCGGCGTTGGCCGCTTCCTTGTACACCGAGGTGTGGGTTTGTATCAGTTCCAGCGGGGCGCGGCGCCCGGCCAGGTATTCGTCCACGCATTGCAGCACCGTCGGGCTGCGGTGACGGTCGGCGCAGGCGGCCAGTTCGTCGCGCGTGAGCCACATGGTGCGCAGGATGCCTTCGTCCAGCGGACGGTCGTGCTTGGCGCCCGGCACGCCGCAGAAGGTGAAGCGCAAATACGTCACTTCCTCGCCGGTGCGGTTGGAGGTGTAGCGCGACATGTACATGCCCACCAGCGCGGTCGGCGTGAAGTCGTGCGCGGTTTCCTCCAGCGTTTCGCGGATGACGGCCTGCTCCAGCGATTCGTGCGGGTCCAGGTGGCCGGCAGGCTGGTTGATGCGGATGCCATCGCTGGTCTCTTCTTCGATCAGCAAGAATTTGCCATCTTTTTCGACGATGGCGGCAACAGTAACAGAGGGTTTCCAGATACGCGGCATGAGTCATCCTTGAAAGAGCCGACATTTTAGCCTGTTCCGGCCATTTGGTTTGAGCCCGCCTGCACGGAAAGGTGGGTTCGTATTGAAATTTCGCAAGGTTTGTTGTGTTAATCCGTGTTTGACTGACTGCCTTGCGAAAAATTCAGTGTTTTAACGGCAATTCGTGATAAATAGTAATAAATGATGTGATAAATGCGCTATTTATTGATAAATATATATTAAGTATGATGGGGCCAACGAGGGGCGTTGCTGTCCCGGCATTCCGTGTTAGATTCTAGTCAGTTTATTAATCATTTGGAGGCACCATGAGAGTAGGCATACCGGCCGAGACGCGGCCGGGAGAAACCCGGGTGGCGGCAACGCCCGAGACAGTCAAGAAACTCGCAGCCAAGCATCAAGTGATCGTGCAGGCCGGCGCCGGGTTATCGGCCTCGGTCACCGACGAGGCCTACGCGGCCGCCGGCGCACAGATCGGCAGCGCGGCGCAAGCCTTTGCGGCGGAGGTGGTGTTGAAAGTGCGTGCCCCCAACGCCGAGGAGCGCGCGTTGATCCCGGCCGGCACGGTGGTGATCGGCATGTTGAATCCCTTCGACGCGGACAACAACGCGGCGATGGCGGCGGCCGGCCTGCAGGCGTTCGCGCTGGAGGCGGTGCCGCGCATCACGCGCGCGCAGTCGATGGACGTGCTGTCGTCGCAGGCCAACATCGCCGGCTACAAGGCGGTGATGGTGGCGGCCAACACCTACCAGCGCTTCATGCCGATGCTGATGACGGCGGCTGGCACGGTCAAGGCGGCGCGGGTGCTGATCATGGGCGTGGGCGTGGCCGGGCTGCAGGCGATCGCCACGGCCAAGCGGCTGGGCGCGGTGATCGAGGCGTCCGACGTGCGCCCGCCGGTCAAGGAGCAGGTCGAGTCGCTGGGCGCCAAGTTCATCGACGTGCCCTTCCTGACCGACGAGGAGAAGGAAATCGCCAAGGGCGTGGGCGGCTACGCGCGGCCGATGCCGGCGGACTGGATGCGCCGTCAGGCGGAGCTGGTGCACGAGCGCGCCAAGCTGGCCGACATTATCATCACCACCGCGCTGATCCCCGGCCGGCCGGCGCCGGTGCTGATCTCCGAGGAGACCGTGAAGGCCATGAAGCCGGGCTCGGTGATCGTCGACCTGGCCGTGTCGCAGGGCGGCAACTGCCCGCTGTCGGAGCTGAACAAGACCGTCGTCAAGCACGGCGTGCACATCGTCGGCGAGCCGGATCTGGCGACGCTGGTGGCGGCCGACGCGTCGGCGCTGTACGCGCGCAACGTGCTGGACTTCCTCAAGCTGATCATCGACAAGGAAGACAAGCTGGTGATCGATCGCGAAGACGAAATCATCAAGGCCACGCTGTTGTGCAGCGGCGGCGAGCTGCTTAGAAAATAATAGGGGAAACTACATGGAAGTCAGCCACACCATCATCAATCTGATCATCTTCGTGCTCGCCATTTATGTCGGCTACCACGTGGTCTGGACCGTGACGCCGGCGCTGCATACGCCGCTGATGGCGGTCACCAACGCCGTCTCGGCGATCATCATCGTCGGCGCCATGCTGGCGGCCTCGCTGACCGAGGGCGTCATCGGCCAGGTCGCCGGCACCGTCGCGGTGGCGCTGGCCGCCGTCAATGTGTTCGGCGGTTTTTTGGTCACGCAGCGCATGCTGGAGATGTTCAAGAAAAAAGAGCCTAAAGCGAAGAAGGGAGATCACGCATGAATTTCATCTCCATGAACCTGGTGACGATGATGTACCTGATCGCATCGGTGTGCTTCATCCAGGCGTTGAAAGGACTGTCGTCGCCGGCCACGGCGCGCACCGGTAATGCGTTCGGCATGTCCGGCATGGCGATTGCCGCCGTGACCACCATCGCGCTGATCCTCAAGCTCAAGGCGGAAGCCGCTGCGGCGGCGACCGCCGGCGCGTCCGGCGGCATGGGCCTGGGCCTGGTGGCGCTGGGCGTGATCGTCGGCGGCGGCATCGGCGCGGTGCTGGCCAAGAAGGTCGAGATGACCAAGATGCCGGAACTGGTCGCGGCGATGCACTCGCTGATCGGCCTGGCCGCCGTGTGTATCGCGGTGGCGGCGGTGTCGGAGCCGCACGCCTTCGGCATCGCCGCCGTGGGCGAGGCGCTGCCGTTCGGGAATCGCATCGAGCTGTTCATCGGCACCTTCGTCGGCGCCATCACGTTCTCCGGTTCTGTGATCGCGTTTGGCAAGCTGTCGGGCAAGTACAAGTTCCGCTTGTTCCAGGGCGCGCCGGTCAGCTTCGCAGGCCAGCACATGCTGAACCTGATCCTGGCCATCGTCATGGTGGGCCTGGGCCTGGCGTTCTGCTTCGCCGGCGGCACCGAGCCGGCGTGGATGCCGTTCCTGATCATGACCGTGATCGCCTTCGTGCTGGGCGTGTTGATCATCATCCCGATCGGCGGTGCGGACATGCCGGTGGTGGTGTCGATGCTGAACTCCTACTCCGGCTGGGCTGCGGCGGGCATTGGCTTCTCGCTGAATAACGCGATGCTGATCATCGCCGGTTCGCTGGTCGGCTCGTCCGGCGCGATCCTGTCGTACATCATGTGCAAGGCGATGAACCGTTCGTTCTTCAACGTGATCCTGGGCGGCTTCGGCGGCGCTCCGGCGGAGGCGGGTGCGGGCGGCGCGAAGGAGCAGCGTCCGGTCAAATCCGGTTCGGCCGACGACGCGGCCTTCATCATGGCCAATGCGGAAAGCGTGATCATCGTGCCGGGCTACGGCCTGGCGGTGGCGCGCGCGCAGCACTCGCTCAAGGAGCTGGTCGAGAAGCTGACCCACAAGGGCGTGACCGTGAAGTATGCGATCCACCCGGTGGCGGGCCGCATGCCGGGCCACATGAACGTGCTGCTGGCGGAGGCCGAGGTGCCGTACGACCAGGTGTTCGAGATGGAGGATATCAACGGCGAATTCGGCCAGACCGACGTGGTGCTGATCCTGGGCGCCAACGACGTGGTCAACCCGGCCGCCAAGGATCCGAAGTCGCCGATCGCCGGCATGCCGATCCTGGAGGCGTACAAGGCCAAGAGCATCATCGTCAACAAGCGTTCGATGGCTTCCGGTTATGCGGGGCTGGATAATGAGCTGTTCTATCAGGCCAATACGATGATGGTGTTCGGTGATGCGAAGAAGGTCATCGAGGACATGGTCAAGGCCGTGGAGTAAGTTTGATTCATCTTTTGTGAACGGTTCATTGGCTTTTAGCCGATTGATGGTGGGATTGATGGGGCATACGATGGCTACATCAACCCACCTCAAGGAGATTCACCATGAACCGCTTACAAAACAAAGTCGCCATCGTTACCGGCGCATCGTCGGGCATCGGCCGCGCTACCGCCAAACTGTTTGCAGCTGAGGGCGCGCGCGTTGTCGTTGCGGCGCGCCGCCGCGCCGAACTCGATACGCTGGTGGCGGAGATCGCCGCCGATGGCGGCACCGCCATCGCGCTGGCTGGCGATGTCACTTCCGAATCGTTCAATGCACAACTGGTCGCCGCCGCCGTCGAGGCGTTCGGGCGGCTGGATATCGCTTACAACAACGCCGGTACGCTGGGCGAGATGGGCGAGTCCACCGGCGTTTCGGAGCAGGGCTGGAACGAGACCATCGCCGCCAACCTGACCAGCGCCTTCCTCGGCGCGAAGCATCAGATTCCTCAAATGATCAAGCATGGCGGCGGTTCGGTGATCTTCACTTCGACCTTCGTCGGCTACAGCTTTGCCTTCCCCGGCGTGGCGGCGTATGCGGCCAGCAAGGCGGGCCTGATCGGCCTGACGCAGGCGCTGGCTTCGGAGTATGGCGCGCAGGGCGTGCGGGTAAATTCGGTGTTGCCGGGCGCGGTCGATACGGCGATGTATCGCGATATGAACAACACGCCGGAGGCGGCTTCGTTTGTCACCAACCTGCATGCGCTGAAGCGCGTGGCGCAGCCGGAGGAGTTGGCGCGCTCGGTGCTGTATCTGGCTTCGGACGATTCGTCGTTCGTTACCGGCACCGCCTCGCTGGTCGATGGCGGCGCTTCGATCACGCGTACCTGAGCCTGGAACGGCGCAGGGTATATGTATGGGGGGGGTATCTGCACGGCCCTTCTGGGAACGATACTATTCCGGCTCTCTATTCCCTTCTATTTTTCTTGATTCTTATCTGCGTTCGGCTGTCTGCGAATCTCAGAAGAAAATAGAGAAAACGAATGGGAACGAGAGGGCGGAAATAGAAGGCTTCGTCGAAGGGAGCGCGCAAGGTACCCCCTATGTGTATTCTCAGGTCAACGTCGGCCGTACATCATGAGCTCGGCCAGCACACCGCGTGCGGGGCCGACCATGTCGATGGCGGCCAGGGACAGGCTCAGCAGCGCTTGCGCCGGCGAGTCGTTGGCGAAGATGCGGGCCATGGTGTCGGTCAGGCGCACAGTGGTGTTGCGGTCCTGGCGGCGCAGTTCGGTGAATTGCGCCAGCATGGTTGGATTCGCGCCTTGCGCCAGCAGGCACGCCAGCACGGCGACGTCGCGCAGGCCGAGGTTCAGGCCTTGTCCCGCCACCGGATGCAGCGTCTGCGCCGCGTTGCCGATGGCGACCGTGCGCGCGGTGCTGCGCGGATCGGCGTTCAGCCCCAAGGGGAATGCCAGCCGTGGCGATGAGCGCGTGAATGTGCCGAGGCGCTCGCCGAACGCGGCGCCCAGTTCGGCGAGGAAGGATGCGTCGTCCAAGGCTTGCAGGCGGACGGCGGTTTCGGGCCGCACGCACCAGACCAGCGAATACTCTTCGCCTTGCGGCAGCAGGGCCAGCGGGCCTTGTTCGGTGAAGCGTTCGTAGGCGCGATGCGCGATCGGGCGGCTGGTGCGCACTTGCGCGATGATCGCGGTCTGCCGGTAATCGCGGTGCTGGGCCTTGCTTTCCTGATCGCTGAACAAACCGCCTTCGGCCTGCACGACGATGGTGGCGGTGACGGCTGCTGGCGTGCCGGCGATGGTCAGCGCGACCGCGTCGGCGTTTTCGTCGACAGCTTCAACGCGGGCCGGACGCAGCGTGGCGATGCCGGCGCGCTGGCAGACCGCGCCCAGCGCCGTCACCAGATCGCCGTAGCGCAGCACGTAGCCCAGCGCCGGCAGCTTGTGCTCATCGCGGTCGATCAGGCTGCGGCCGAACTGGCCGCGGCGCGACACGTGGATCTGGTGGATCGCCGTGGCGGCGGCCGGCCAAGCGCCGATTTCCTCCAGTATCTGGCGGCTGCCCCACGACAGCGCGATCGAACGCGGATCGTTGCTGGCTTGCTCCAGCGTCTTGGCGTCGATCAGGGCGATGCGCTGCGCCGGCGTGCCGCGCCTTGCCAGCAGCGCGGCAAGCGCCATGCCGGCCGGACCGGCGCCGCAGATGGCGATGTCGTAGGATGGGGCGTCGCCGTGGGTCATGCCTTCGTGCGCGGGTGCTGCTTGATTGAGTGTGTTCATTGAGACTGCATCAGTTGTTCTATCTCGGCGACCGTCTTCGGCGCGGCGGCGCTCAGTATCGTGTGGCCGCCGGGCGTGACCAGCACATCGTCCTCGATGCGGATGCCGATGTTCCAGTACTCTTCCGGCACGCCCTCGGCCGGACGCACGTAGATGCCCGGCTCCACCGTCAGCACCATGCCCGCCTGCAGCGCGCGCGATGGCTTGCCTTCGGCCGCCGTGTCGCGGTACTGGCCGACGTCGTGCACGTCCATGCCCAGCCAGTGTCCCGTGCCGTGCATGTAGAACTGCAGGTAGCGCTTGTTGGCGACGATGTCGGCCACGCCGCCGTGGACGTCCTGCTTGAGCAGGCCCAGGTCCAGCATGCCCTGCGCCAGCACCTGCACCGCCGCCTCGTGCACGCCGGAGTAGGGCTGGCCCGGGACGATGGCCTGCAGCGCCGCCGATTGCGCGGCCAGCACCAGTTCATACAACCGCCGTTGCGGCGCGCTGAAACGGCCGTTGACCGGATAGCTGCGGGTGATGTCGGAGGCGTAGCCATCGAGTTCGCAGCCGGCGTCGATCAGTATCAGGTCGCCGTCGCGGCTTTGCGCGTTGTTGGCGCTGTAGTGCAGCACGCAGGCGTTGGCGCCGGCGGCGACGATGGAGTTGTAGGCCGGCGCCTGCGCGCCGTTGCGGCGGAATTCGTACAGCAGCTCCGCCTCGATTTCGTATTCGTATATGCCGGGCCGCGACGCCCGCATCGCCCGCGCGTGCGCCTGCGACGAGATGGTGGCGGCGCGCAGCATGGTGGCCTGCTCGGCGTCGTCCTTGAACAGGCGCATCTCGTCGAGCAGCGGCAGCAGGTCGACCGCGCTGGCCGGCGCGCCGACGCCGGTGCGCGCCATGCCCTTGACGCTGGACAGCCACTGGCGCACCCGCGCGTCCAACGCGCTGCCCAGCGCGTAGTACAGCGCCGGCGCGTCGGCCAGCAGCTTGACGATCTCGCCGTCGAGATCTTCGATGGCGTGGGCCTCGTCGAAGCCGAAGGCCACGCGCGCGCCGTCCGGGCCGTGGCGGAAGCCGTCCCAGATCTCGCGCTCGACGTTCTTCTGGCGGCAGAACAGGATGGCGTGCGCCGGCGCATCGCCGCGCGCGGCCACCAGCACCACCACGCTTTCCGGCTCGGCGAAGCCGGTCAGGTAGTAGAAGTAGCTGTCGTGGCGGTACAGGTATTCGCTGTCGCTGTTGCGGGCGACTTCGGGCGCGGTCGGCAGCACCGCCACCGCGCCGGGCGGCATGTGCGCCAGCAGGCGCGCGCGGCGGGCGGCGTAGCGCTGCATCACTGGACGCCCTTGGCGGCGGCCAGGCGCGTGGCCGGCGGCGCGTTGAGCAGGTCGAGCTGCTGCACCGTGCCCAGGTTGTGCCATTCGCCCTCGTACACCTCGCCGCCGACCTGCTTCTTGTCGATGTAGGCGCGGATCAGCGGGCCCAGCTTGGCGTGTTCGCCGGGCGCGATGCCGTCGAACATTTCGGGCCGGTAGACGCCGACGTTACCGAAGGTCCATTTCGGCGAGCCTTCATTGGTCAGCGTGTACATGGTCAGGCCGAAGTCGCCCTCGGGGTGGAAGTCCGGGTTGGGCACCAGGTACAGCCAGCAGATGTCGCGCTGGTCGGCCGGGTAGGGATTGCCCCACATGTCCTTGTCGTGCAACACGTCCTTGACCTGGGCGAAGTCGAAGTAGGGCATGTAGATGTCGCCCGACACGGCCACGAACGGCTCCTCGCCCAGCAGGTGGCGCGCGGTGGCGATGCCGCCGGCGGTCTCCAGCGCGGTGGTTTCGCGCGAGTACATCAGCTGGGCGCCGAACTGGCTGCCGTCGCCCAGCGCGGCCTCGATCTGCTCGCCCAGGTGGGCGTGGTTGATGACGATCTCGGTGATGCCGGCCCGCACCAGGTTGAGGATGTGCCAGACGATCAGCGGCCGGCCGCGCACCTTGAGCAGCGGCTTGGGCGTGGTGTCGGTCAGCGGACGCATACGCTCGCCGCGTCCGGCGGCGAAGATCATGGCTTTCATGCGCGCCGCCTCAGAAGGTGTAGCCGACTTGCGGCCGCTTGTCTTCCAGCTGGTCGAGCAGGCGCACCAGCGGGCGCAGCTCCTTGTAGCGGCCGGCGGTCTTGCGCACGTAGTCCATCACGGTCGGCAGGTCGTGCAGGTACTGGTCCTTGCCGTCGCGGTAGTTCAGGCGGCAGAACAGGCCGAGGATCTTCAGGTGGCGCTGCAGGCCGGCGTACTCGAAGTCCTGGTAGAAGCCGTCGATGTCCGGGTTGACCGGCAGGCCCACCGCCTTGGCGTGCTGCCAGTAGCGGATCGCCCAGTCCAGCACCAGCTCCTCGTCCCATTGCACGTAGGCGTCGCGCAGCAGCGAGGCCAGGTCGTAGGTCACCGGGCCGTACAGCGCGTCCTGGAAGTCCAGCACGCCGGGGTTGCCGGCGTCCATCCACATCAGGTTGCGCGAGTGGAAGTCGCGGTGCACATACACCTGCTGCTGGGCCGTGACGTTGGCCAGGATGGCGTCGAACACGCCCTGCAGCTCGGCGGCCTGCTTGTCGCTCAGCGTGGCGTTCAGGTGCTTGCCGATGTACCACTCGGGGAACAGATTCATCTCGCGCAGCATGAAGGCGCGGTCGTACTCGGGCAGCACGCCGGGCTGGCTGGTGAGCTGGAACTTGACCAGCGCCTCCAGCGCCTCGGCGTACATGGTCGAGGCGTTGTCGTGGTTGAGCACCTGCAGGTAGGTGGTCACGCCCAGGTCGGACATCAGCAGGAAGCCGCGCTCGTAGTCGGTGGCGACGATGCGCGGCACGCTGACGCCGGCGTGGGCCAGCATTTCGTCCAGCTTGACGAAGGCCAGCACGTTCTCGCGCTCGGGCGGCGCGTCCATGACGACCAGCGTGGCGCCCAGCGCGGCTTGCTGTTCAGGCAACACATCGACGCGGAAGTAGCGGCGGAAGCTGGCGTCGGCCGAGGCCGGACGGGCGCTGGCGGCGTCCACCACGTTCAGCGTGGCCAGCCAGGCGGTCAGCTGTTCCAGGCGCGGGTCGGAAGATGTATCGGAAGTTAAATTCTGTAATAAAGACATTAAGCGGGGCCCGGAATCCGGTGTTGGGTGAAGATTCCCATATAATAAGGGATTCAAATCAAAAAATCGCCTGTCATGGTGTTTCCTCCCTTCTTTTCATGAGTCGCATGCGCTGGCTTCCGGCCCCCCCCACTACCCCGCATCGCTGGGCGTTTGCCCTGACTGCCATCGCCGCCGCCATCGCGGCCCTGCCGGCCCACGCCCAGAGCCTGCCGCCGAAGGCGCGCGCGCCGCGGGTGGAGGACAAGAACGCGGTCACCACCATCCAGGCCGAGGACATCAGCGGCCGCCCCGAGCGCGAGATCACCCTGGAGCGCGACGCCGAGCTGGTCAAGGACAAGACCCGGGTCAAGGCCGACACCGCGTGCTACCGCCAGGTCGAGGACGAGGTCGAGGCCAAGGGCCATGTGAAGATCTGGCGCTTCGGCGACTACTTCACCGGCGACGAGCTCAAGCTGAACATGGACAGCGGCAAGGGCTATATGCTCAACCCGACCTACCAGCTGGAGGCCAACCACGCCCAGGGCAAGGCCGAGCGCATCAACTTCGTCAACGAGGACGAGGCGGTGGTGGTCAACGGCACCTACAGCACCTGCCAGGGGCCGAACCCGGACTGGTATCTGCGCTCGAACACGCTGAACCTGGACTCCGGGCGCGACGTCGGCACCGCCGGCCAGACCATCATCTATTTCAAGGACGTGCCGATCCTGGGCACGCCGGCGATGTCGTTCTCGCTGTCGGGCGCGCGCCGCTCGGGCTGGCTGTCGCCGATGCCGGGCTTCGGCTCCAAAGGCGCGGCCGAGCTGACCGTGCCGTACTACTTCAACATCGCGCCCAACCGCGACCTGACGGTGTACCCGAAAATCATCCCGCGGCGCGGCTTCCAGCTGGGCGCCAACGGCCGCTACCTGGGCGAGGCCGCCGGCGGCCTGTACCAGGGCGAGACCTATGTCGAGTACCTGCCGCACGACAAGCAGTACGTGCCGCCGACCGCCGGCGGCTCGACCGACCGCTGGATGATCAAGTCGGTCCACACCCAGGAGCTGTCCAAGGACTGGGCCTACAGCTGGAGCCTGCGGGCGGCGTCGGACAACAACTATCCGAACGATTTCTCCAAGACCGTGTCGAGCTCGACCGAGCGCCAGCTGCTGCGCGAGCTGCGCACCGACTACCACGGCGAGTTCTGGACCCTGACCGCGCGGGTGCAGAAGTACCAGGTGCTGCAGGACCCGGAATCGGCGGTCGACCCCTCGCTGTTCGTCTCGCGCCCGTACGACCGGCTGCCGGCGATCAACCTGCACGCGGCCCAGTACGACGTGGCCGGCGGCTTCGACTGGGCGCTCGACAGCGAGCTGACCCGCTTCTACCACCCGACCCTGATCAACGGCACGCGGCTGGTGGCGATCCCGCAGGTGAGCTACCCGATCGTCGGCCCCAGCTACTTCGTCACGCCCAAGCTGATGGTCAACCTGGCCAGCTACCAGCTCGACGCCTACGGCACGCAGGCGTCCGAGAACCTGTCGCGCGTGGTGCCGACGTTCTCGCTGGACTCCGGCCTGGTGTTCGAGCGCGACATCAAGTTCGCCGGCCGCGACATGACCCAGACGCTGGAGCCGCGCCTGTTCTACGTGAACACGCCGTACCGCGACCAGAGCCAGTTCCCGACCTTCGACACCGACGCCGCCACCTTCAACTTCAGCCAGATCTTCAGCGAGAACCGCTTCGTCGGCTCGGACCGCATCGGCGACGCCAACCAGCTGACCGCCGCGCTGGTGTCGCGCTTCCTGGACGCGGCCGGCGCCGAGACGCTGCGCCTGGCGTTCGGCCAGCGCTTCTATTTCCGCGACCAGCGCGTGCAGCTGGCCTCGAGCACGCCGGTGGTGGACTCGCGCTCGGACATGCTGCTGGCCGCGACCGGGCGCATCTCCGAGACCTGGGGCTTCGACAGCGCGGTGCAGTACAGCCCCAGCTCGCGCCGCGTGGTGTCCGAGAGCTACACCGCGCAGTGGTCGCCGGGGCAGAAGAAGGTGCTCAACGCCGGCTACCGCTACCTGCGCGGCAGCTTCAAGAACATCGAGCTGTCGAGCCAGTGGCCGATCTTCCAGCGCTGGTACGGCGTGGGCCGGGTCAGCTACTCGGTGCAGGACAAGAAGATCCTGGAAAGCCTGGTCGGGCTGGAATACAACGGCGACTGCTGGGTGTTCCGCATGGGCGCGCAGCGCTTCGTGACCACCTCGACCAAGGCGTCGACGCCGATCTTCTTCCAGCTGGAACTGAACGGCCTGTCGCACCTGGGCGTGGGCAGCCCGCTGGAGGCGATGAAGAACAGCATCCCCGGCTACCAGCGTTTGAACGAAGGCTACGGCCGCTAGCAAGACCCCGGGCGTCCGCCGCTGCTTGTCGCGGCGGGCGCTATTTGATTGTTGTCACCTGACTCATGAGCGTTCTTAAGATGAAGTTCGAAACGAAAATTCTCGCAGTCCTGTTGTGCGCCACCGCCCTGGGCGGTTGCAGCCTGTTCTCGAAGAAGCCGGCCGCCGCCTTCCCAACGGCGGCCGCCACGCCCGGTGTGCCGCGGCCGCGCCCGCCGCGGCCGCCAAGTCCGACGGCAAGGGCTTCCTGCCGCCCGGCGAGACCGGCAACGTGGCGATCGACTCCATCGTGGTGGTGGTCAACGACGACGTCATCACCCAGCGCGAGCTGACCAACCGCATCAAGGACGTCACCGCGCGCATGAAGGCGCAGAACGTGCAGATGCCGGATCCGGCCGACCTGCGCCGCCAGCTGCTCGAGCGCATGATCGTCGAGCGCGCCCAGCTGCAGATGGCCAAGGAGATGGGCGTGCGGGTCGACGACCAGCAGCTCGACCGCGCCATCGGCCGCATCGCCGAGGCGCAAAAGCTCAGCGTGCAGGACTTGCGCAACCAGATGGAGAAGGACGGCACGCCGTACGCCGCCTTCCGCGAGCAGATCCGCGAGGAGATCATCATGCAGCGCCTGCGCGAGCACGAGGTGGACGCCAAGATCCAGATCTCCGAGGCCGAGGTGGACAGCTTCCTGGCGGCCGAGAAGGCGGCCGCCGCCGAGCAGTTCGAGATCAACATCTCGCAGATCATGGTGCGCATCCCGGACAACGCCACCGCCGAGGTGATCGCCCAGCGCCGCGCGCGCGCCGAGGAGGTGATGCGCCAGCTGCGCACCGGCGCCGACTTCGCCAAGATGGCCGCCACCTATTCGGACGCCAGCGACGCCCTGCAGGGCGGCGTGGTCGGCTGGCGCCAGCCCGAGCGGCTGCCGCCGGTGTTCGCCGAGGCGCTCTCCAAGCTCAAGCCGGGCCAGGTCACGCCGATCATCAAGAGCGTGGGCGCGTTCCACATCCTCAAGGCGGTCGACCGCCGCAGCCTGGCCGAGGCGCAGGCCGTGGCCGCCGTGCAGCAGACCCACGCGCGCCACATCCTGATCAAGGTCACGCCGACCATGAGCGTGGCCGACGCCAAGCGCAAGCTGCTGGAACTGAAGGAGCGCCTGGACAACCACGCGGCCAAGTTCGAGGACCTGGCGCGGCTGGTGTCGAACGACGGCTCGGCCGCCAAGGGCGGCGACCTGGGCTGGCTGTATCCGGGCGACGTCACGCCGGAGTTCGAGGCCGCCATCAACGCCTTGAAGATCGGCGAGGTGAGCCAGCCGGTCGAGACCAGCTTCGGCGTGCACCTGATCGAGGTGCTCGAGCGCAAGAGCGACGACGTCTCCAAGGAGCGCGAGCGCAACAACGCGCGCCAGGCCATCCGCGAACGCAAGGTCGAGGAGGCGGCCGAGAGCTGGCAGCGCGAGGTGCGCGACCGCGCCTACGTGGAATTCCGCACCGACGACGGCGCCGCCGCCAAGTAAGCCAACCAGGGGAACCCGCGTGAGCGCCACTCTACACACCGGGCGCAGCGCGCTGCGCCCCGCCACCGCCCGCCGCGCGCGCGGCGCCCGTCCGGCCATCGCCGTCACCGTCGGCGAGCCGGCCGGCATCGGCCCCGAGCTGGCGATCCGCGCCGCCTGGGCGCGCCGCGGCGAGGTCAACTGCGTGCTGCTGGGCGACGCCGCCTTCCTGGCCATGACGGCCAGCTACATCGATCCCGCCATCAAGCTGTCGGCGCTGTCCTTGCAGGCGGTGCGCCACGGCGGCCTGCCGCACTTCGGGCCGGAGCGCGTGACGGTGATCGACGTGCCGCTGGCGGCCCATGTCGTGCCGGGCCAGCTGGACAAGGAAAACGGCCGCAGCGTGCTGGCCACCCTGGACGCCGCCATTGAGGGCGTGGCGGCCGGCTGGTTCGAGGCGGTGGTCACCGCGCCGCTGCAAAAGAGCACCATCAACGACGCCGGCGTGCCGTTCTCCGGCCACACCGAATACTTCGCCGAGCGCACCGGCACGCCGCAGGTGGTGATGATGCTCGCCGGCGGGACGGCGTCGCCCTCCGGCGAGCCGCCGTTGCGCGTCGCCTTGGCCACCACCCACCTGCCGCTCAAGGACGTGGCGGCCGCGCTGAGCCGGGACGGCCTGGCGCGCGTGCTCGACATCATCGACCACGACCTGCGCGCCAAGTTCGGCATCGCCGCGCCGGCCATCCTGGTGTGCGGCCTGAACCCGCACGCGGGCGAGGGCGGCTACCTGGGGCGCGAGGAGATCGACATCATCGCGCCGGCCATCGCGGCGGCGCAGGCGCGCGGCATCGACGCGCGCGGCCCGTACCCGGCCGACACGCTGTTCCAGCCCAAATACCTGCGGGACGCCGACTGCGTGCTGGCCATGTACCACGACCAGGGCCTGCCGGTGCTCAAGTACGCCACCTTCGGGCGCGGCGTCAACATCACGCTGGGCCTGCCGCTGATCCGCACCTCGGTCGACCACGGCACGGCGCTGGACCTGGCCGCGCAAGGCCTGGGCCTGGCCGACTGCGGCAGCATGGACGCCGCGCTCGACACCGCCGTGGCGATGGCCAACGCCTCCCTTCACCTCAACCAAGAACAAACATGAAACACGTCGCCCGCAAACGCTTCGGCCAAAACTTTTTACACGACAAATACGTCCTCTCCAGCATCACCGAGGCGATCGCCCCGGCGGCGGACGACACGATGGTCGAGATCGGGCCCGGCCTGGGCGCGATGACCGAGCAGCTGATGCGAACGCTGGACAAGATGCACGTGGTCGAGCTCGACCGCGACCTGGTGGCGCGGCTGGAGAAGACCTACAACCCGGCCAGGCTGACCATCCACGCCGGCGACGCGCTCAAGTTCGACTTCGGCAGCATCCCGGTGCCGGCCGGGCGCAAGCTGCGGGTGGTGGGCAACCTGCCGTACAACATCTCCAGCCCGCTGCTGTTCCACCTGGCGGCGTTCGCGCCGCAGGTGCAGGACCAGCATTTCATGCTGCAGAAGGAAGTGGTGGAGCGCATGGTGGCCGAGCCTGGCAGCAAGACCTACGGGCGGCTGTCGGTGATGCTGCAATGGCGCTACGACATGTCGCTGCTGTTCGTGGTGCCGCCGGAGGCGTTCGATCCGCCGCCGAAGGTGGAGTCGGCGATCGTGCGCATGATTCCGGTGGAAAAGCCGCTGGCGTGCGACGGCGCCAAGCTGGAGGCGGTGGTGCTGAAGGCGTTCTCGCAGCGGCGCAAGGTGATCCGCAACTGCCTGGCCGGCATGTTCACCGAGGCGCAGATCGTCGAAGCCGGCATCGACCCGACCATGCGTCCGGAGACGGTGGGCCTGGCCCAATACGTGGCGCTGGCCAACCTGCTGTAAATCAA
>NZ_JABWEF010000022.1:0-121443 GCF_013369445.1 Duganella sp. BJB1802
GCCGAGGGGGCCGACGATGCCTTGGCCTCGTCGGCGAAGAAGGCCGCCAGCGATGGATCGCTGCTGCGGGCGATGGCGGTGGTGCGGCGGATCGCGCTGTCGATCTTGCTGGACCAGTCGGAGATCATGCGCTCCTTGGCCAAGGGTACTTGCATCATGTCGCGCGTGGCGGTGGCCACGCCCTGCAGGCGCCACACCGAAATCCCGGTGATCAGCATGGCGAACGCCAGGATGATGGAGAAGCCCAGCGCCAGGCGCTTGCCGATGCTGATATTGGCCAGCATGCCCATTACGCCGCCAGCGCGGTGGTCTCGACCAGGCCCATGTCGGCGCTCGACATCAGCTTGTCGATGTCGATCAGGATCAGCATGCGCTCTTCCAGCGTGCCCAGGCCGACGATATGGTCGCTCTTCATGGCCGCGCCGATTTCCGGCGCCGGCTTGACCTGCTCGGGCAGCAGCGTGGTCACGTCGGAGACGCGGTCCACCACCATGCCGACCACGCGGTGGCCGATGTTGAGGATGATGACCACGGTGAACTGGTCGTACGACGGGGTGCCCAGGTTGAACTTGATACGCATGTCGACGATCGGCACGATGATGCCGCGCAGATTGACCACGCCCTTGACGAAGTCGGGCGCGTTGGCGATGCGGGTCGGGGTTTCGTAGCTGCGGATTTCCGCTACTTTTTGTATGTCAATGCCGTACTCTTCCTGGCCCAGGGTGAAGGCCAAGTACTCGCCGGCGGGGTTCGTTGCGTGCAGTTCGCTTACATTAGACATGGGGTTTCCTTCATTGCCAAAGTGATTGGCGGCAATGTTACCTCAAGTCAAGTTATTAAGCACCAAATAAATGCATCCGGGCAATAAATTGTGTTAACGTTTCCAGCTGGGGTTTTCGACCAGGCGGGCGGCGGCGGCGGACGGCAGCGGACGCAGCACGGTGGTGGTCACGGCGCGCGGATTCATGGCTTCGCGTTCGGGGCGCAGGGTCTCGTTCTCGGCCTGCGCGCGGCGCGGCGCCGACGCCGCCAACGCGGCGGCCGCGTTCGGACGGGCGCCGGCCAGGCGGCTGTCTTCCCCCTTGATCTGGAAATGGGGCGTCACGGTCGGGGTGTCGTCGAGCGCCAGCGCGGGGGCGCTGAGCAGGCTCAACAACATCGGTGCAAGCGCCAGGAAGTTACGCATCATAGTGCCTGTGATTATCAAATATGGTTGCATTTTGCATAATTTCGTCCCGCTTGGCAAGCAAACAATTGTTAATTGCCGCCAAGTTCCACTGCACAAGGGCCGTATCAGGCTGTATGATCTGAAAAAAAGAACGTCGAGACAGACATCACGGGAGAACAATGAACAGCTTGCTCAACAGCTGGCACCCGCGCCTGGTCCGCCTGGCCAGCGCCGCCGCCGGAGCCGACGGCGCCCACGACACCAATCACCTGCACCGCGTCTGGCGCAACGCCAGCCTGCTGCTGGACGACTATCCCGAGGCCGACGCGCTGGTCGTGCTGGCCGGCTGCTACCTGCACGACCTGGTCAACCTGCCCAAGAACGATCCCGAACGCCACCTGGCCTCGCGCAAGGCGGCGCTGCTGGCCAGCCGCCAGCTGGCCGAACTCGATTTCCCGTCCAATAAGCTGGCCGCCGTCGCGCACGCGATCGAGAGCCACAGTTTTTCCGCCGCCATCCGCCCCGAGACCATCGAGGCCAAGATCGTGCAGGACGCCGACCGCCTCGACGCCCTGGGCGCGGTGGGCCTGGCGCGGCTGTTCTACACGGCCGGGCGCATGGGCAGCGGCCTGGCCCACCCCGACGATCCGATGGCGCTGCACCGCGATCTCGATGAAAAAGCCTATGCGCTGGACCACATCGACACCAAGCTGGCCACCCTGCCCGGCAAGATGCAGACCTCCGCCGGCCGCCACCTGGCGCAGACCCGCCTCAACGAGCTGACCGCCTTCCGCGACAGCTTCATCGCCGAGTGGGCCGCCAGCCCGGCCGCGCCCTGACCCTTTTCATTCACCGATCACATGGCCACCCCCGATACCGCTGCACCCGCCCTGCCGGCCGCCCCGGCGCCGGGCAACCTGAACTTCATCCTGATCTGCGTCTTCATCGACATGCTGGGCATCGGCCTGATCGTGCCGGTGCTGCCGATGCTGGTCGGAGAATTCACCGGCTCGCGCGAGAACCAGGCCTACTGGTTCGGCATCATGAGCGCGGTGTTCGGCCTGATGCAGTTCATCTTCATGCCCATGCTGGGCGCCCTGAGCGACCGCATCGGCCGCCGCCCGGTGATGCTGTATTCGATGGCCGGCATGTGCATCAACTTCCTGTCCACCGCGTGGGCGCCCAACCTGGCCTACCTGTTCATCGGCCGCGTGGTGGGCGGCATGTCGTCGGCCAGCATGTCGGTGGCGTCGGCCTACGCGTCGGACATCTCGACGCCGGAGAACCGCGCCAAGAGCTTCGGCAAGGTCGGCGCGGCGTTCGGCCTGGGCTTCATCTGCGGCCCGATGCTGGGCGGCCTGCTGGGCAGCGTCAACCTGCACCTGCCGTTCTACGTGGCCGGCGGGCTGTCGGCCGCCAATTTCGTCTACGGTTATTTCGTCGTGCCGGAATCGCTGCCGGCGGAGCGCCGCTCGACGTTCAAGCTGGCCAAGATCAATCCCCTGTCGGCGCTGTTCAAGCTGGCGCGCCGCACCGACATCCGCGGCCTGGTGGTCACCTTCTCGCTGGTCACCTTCGCGCAGATGATGCTGCAGACGACCTGGGTGCTGTACACCCACTTCCGCTTCGCCTGGACGCCGGGCCAGAACGGCGCGGCCATGTTCTGCGTCGGCCTGACGGCGGCCGTGGTGCAGGCCGGCCTGCTGGGCATCCTGATCAAGCGCTTCGGCGAGGTGCGCCTGTCGCTGCTGGGATTGGGCTCGGGCGCCATCACCTACCTGCTGTACGGCCTGGCCACGCATGGCTGGATGATGTATGTGCTCATCCTGTGCAATGTGCTGGCGTTCGCGGTCGGCCCGGCGCTGCAGGCCATCGTCTCGAAGGCGACGCCGCCCCACGAACAGGGCGAGTTGATGGGGTCACTGCAATCGGTCAGCAGCCTAGGGGTGATCTTCATGCCGCTGCTGGGCACCGCCATCCTCGGTGAAGTCAGCCACCTGCCGGCCGACGACTGGCGCATCGGCAGCACCTTCTACCTGTGCGCGGCGATGCAGGCGGTGGCCATCCTGGTGGCGCAGCGCTACTTCCACCAGCATCATATGCGGGCGGCCAAGCCATGAAGCGCCACGCCATCGCCGCGCTGCTGGCGGCCTGCGTGGCGCAGGCATGGGCCGGCGACTGTTCGCGCGACATCGCCGTGCCGGTGTCGTCCAGCGGCGCCAGCGTGCAGATCGAGGGCACGCGTGTCGGCGGCATCTATCCCGACCTGCTGCGCGGCGCGGGCGGCAAGAACGGCTGCAACTTCGTATTCTCCGTGGTGCCGCGCGCGCGCCAGGTGGCCATGTTCAAGGCCGGCAAGGCGGACCTGTTGGTGCCGGCCTCGCGCACCCCGTCGCGCGACCTGGCCGGCACCTTCGTGCCGATGATAGGCCATCGGGCGATGCTGATCTCGGTGGCCGGCCAGCTGGCGCCCATCCCCAGCGCGAAACACCTGCTGGAGCGGCGCGAGCTGCGCGTGGCGGTGGTGCGGGGCTTCGACTATGGCGAGGAATACACGGCGCTGGTGAACGAGCTGGCCAAACAGGGCCGCCTGTTCACCGAGGTGGACGTGGTGGCGGTGGCGCGCCTGCTGCACGCCGGTTCGGCCGACCTCACCATCATGGGGCCGACGCTGATGGCCGGGGCGATCCGGCGCGACCAGCGCGTCAACGGCCTGCAGGACAGGCTGCGCATGGAGGCCATCCCCGAGCTGCCGTGGCAGGACAGCGGCGCCTACGTGTCGCGCGCCCTGCCGCCGGCGGACCAGCGGGTGCTGATCGACATGCTGGACAAGCTGGGCAAGTCGAACCAGGTGCTGGAAGGCTACCGCCGCCACTTCCGCGCGGACGTGCTGGCCGACAGCGTGCGTCCGCGCTAAACGGTTTATTCCGTTTAGCTTATTTCCCCTCCACCACCGGCAGCTCCAGGGCGCTGCTTTCGGCGCCGGCGTGGTACACGCGCAGCGTCGCTTTCTTGTAGTCGGCCGGCTTGGCGTGGAAAATGTTCTGCACGTAGGTCTGCGGATTGCGGTCGTACAGCGGGAACCAGCTGGACTGGATCTGCACCATCACGCGGTGGCCCGGCAGGAATACGTGGTTGGCGTTCGGCAGCGCGAAGCGGTACTTCTCCACGGCGCCCGGCGCGACCGGCGACGGATGCTCGAAGCTGTTGCGGTAGCGGCCACGGAAGATGTCCATCGCGATGCCTAGCTGGTAGCCGCCCAGCTCCGGCTGCGACGGCACTTCGTCCGGGTAGACGTCGATCAGCTTGACCACCCAGTCGGTGTCGGTGCCGGTGGTCGAGGCGTACAGGTTGACCATGGCGGCGCCGGCGATCTGCAGGCGTGCCTTGAGCGGCTCGGTGACGTAGCTCAGCACATCGGTGCGGTCGGAAACGCCGCGCTGGTCGCTCACCAGCCATGGGCGCCACACGCTGGCGTCGTTCATGTGCACCGGACGCGGGACGAACGGCACCGGCTTGGCCGGGTCGGACACGTATTCGTCGAAGCCCGCGCCCTGCTGCGGCGCGTCGAAGTCCAGCTTGAAGTCGGGCTTCAGGTAGATCGGCTTGAGCGGCGCCGGGCAGCCGGTTTCGCACGCCAGCGGCCAGCGCTGCAGGCGCTGCCAGCGATTGACGCCGGTCTGGTAGAACAGCACCGGCGGCGTGTCGGCGGCCGGCGCGCCGTCCTTCAGGTATTGGTCGAGGAAGGGCTGCATCACGTCGCGGCGGAATTCCAGCGCGGTGTCGCCGGTGAACTTGAGCGGGCCCAGGCTGGAGCCGTCGTAATTGACGCCGCTGTGGCGCCACGGCCCCACCACCAGGAAGTTCTTGTCGTTGGCCTTGTCCTGCGGTTCGACCGCCGAGTAGAACGCGTGGGCGCCATAGATGTCCTCCTGGTCCCAGTAGCCGACCACGGTCATGGTGGGCACCTTCATCGGGCGCTTGGCCAGGATCTTGTCGAGCGCCTGCTGCTGCCAGTAGCTGTCGTACGCCGGGTGCTCGAACAGCTTGCGGACGAAGTTGAGCTGGTCCAGGCCGAACTGCCGGGCGTAATCGGCGGTGGAGCCGCCGCGCAGCACGCCCTCGTAGTCGTCGTAGACGCCGGTGGCCAGGGTCTTGCCGCTGCCCTTGGCGGCGGTCTGGCCGGCGATGTAGCTCAGGTTGGTCACGCGGAAGGCGCCGTTGTGGAACCAGTCGTCGCCGCGCCAGCCGTCGACCATGGGACTCATCGGCACGGCGACCTTGAGCGCCGGGTGCGGGTCGACCAGCGCCATCAGCACGGTGAAGCCTTCGTAGGACGAGCCTATCATGCCGACGTTGCCGTTGCTTTCGGGGACGTTCTTGACCAGCCAGTCGATGGTGTCCCAGGCGTCGGTGGTGTGGTCGGTGCGGGTGCTGTTGAGCGGGCCTTTAACAGGGCGGGTCATCACGTACTCGCCCTCGGAGCCGTATTTGCCGCGCACGTCCTGGTAGACGCGGATGTAGCCGTTTTCCAACATCACTTCGTCGCCCTGCCCGACCGTGGCCAGCACGCTGGGGCTGACGTTGCGCTGGGCGCGGCCGCTGGCGTTGTAGGGGGTGCGGCTCAGGACCATGGGGGCGTGGACGGCGCCCTTGGGGATGACGATCACGGTGTGCAGCTTGACGCCGTCGCGCATCGGGATCATGACGTCGCGCTTGACGTAGTCGGCGTTGGGGATGGCGGTGTCGAACTTGGCGGGGATGTCGGGCGCCATCGGCGGCGTGGATGTTTGCGCCGTTGCGGCGGAGACCATCAGGGTGGAAAGCACTGCAACTGCAAGAACACGCATATCGGCTCCGGTAAGGGGTATCGCTCAGGATCGGCAATACTACCTTATCGTTTAGATTAATGCATGAGCTTGAAGAGCACGGCGGTGACTCCAGTCTGCACGACCATCACACCGACCATCCACTGGATCAATTCGGACTTGAGCTGCGCCAGGCGCATGTCGAGATAGTTCTTGGTCACCAGGTGGGTGTCGATAAGCTGGAACATCGCCGAGGCCAGCGCCTTGGCCTGCTTCTCGGGCATGCCGCCTTCAGTCAGGGTATCCATAAACGCGACGGAATCGAAGTTATCGGCCATTTTAATCTCCTTTGTGTCAGACCGCGAGCATTCAATCTAGTTCCGAATCCCGCAGCGGGCCTTGCGGCGCCTCACACCTTGACAGACCGGCGCTGAACTGCAACCATACGCGGATGACTTTTTACACCACACTTCACGCCTGCCTGAATTGGCGCCGCTCCTAGCGCGCGGCCACTGTCTACCCATAGTGATGTGATATTTTTATCAACGCCGCCCTTTTCTGGTGGCGTTTTTTACATTCGTCGCGCCGGACCGGGGCAACGTAAAGGAACCCCTGATGAGCCTGACCGAACAGTCCGAAGTAATCGCCACCGCACCCGCCGCGTCCAAAGGCCCGACCGTGATCCTGACCGGCGACCGCCCGACCGGCCCGCTGCACCTGGGCCACTTCGTCGGCAGCCTGCGCAACCGCATCGCCTATCAGCACGAGTACAAGCAGTTCATCATGCTGGCCGACGCCCAGGCCCTGACCGACAACATGGACGACACCGGCAAGGTGCACCGCAACGTGGTCGAGGTGGCGCTGGACTATCTGGCGGTCGGCATCGACCCGGCCAAGTCGACCATCCTGATCCAGTCGCAGATCCCCGAACTGGCCGAGCTGACCTTCTACTACCTGAACCTGGTGACCGTGGCCCGCCTGGAGCGCAACCCGACCGTCAAGACCGAGATCGCGCTGCGCGGCTTCGAGCGCGACATCCCGGCCGGCTTCCTGACCTACCCGGCCTCGCAGGCGGCCGACATCTCGGCGTTCAAGGCTTCGCTGGTGCCGGTCGGCGAGGACCAGATCCCGATGATCGAGCAGACCAACGAGATCGTACGCCGCTTCAACCGCATCGCCAACAAGGACATCCTGGTCGAGTGCAAGGCGCTGGTGCCGGAGATCGGCCGCCTGCCGGGCACCGACGGCAAGGCCAAGATGAGCAAATCGCTGGGCAACACGATCAACCTGGGCGCCACTGCGGCCGAGATCACCGCCGCCGTGAAAAAGGTTTATACCGATCCGCTGCACCTGCGCGTGGAAGATCCCGGCCACCTGGAAGGCAACGTGGCCTTCATCTACCTGGACGCCTTCGATCCTGAAAAAGACAAGCTGGCCGAGATGAAGGCCCACTACGTGCGCGGCGGCCTGGGCGACTCCATCGTCAAGAAGCGCCTGGAAGTGGTGCTGCAGGAGATGCTGGCGCCGATCCGCGCCCGCCGCGAAGAGCTGGCGCAGGACAAGGGCTACATCATGCAGATGCTGAAGGAAGGCACGATGCGCGCGCGCGAAGTGGCCGCGCAGACCGCCGACGAAGTCAAGGCCGCCCTCGGCCTGAGCTACTTCTGAACGTTCCGGCCCTGCCGCCCTTCCAGCTCGCGCTGTTGCTGCTGGCGGCCGCGTATGGCCTGGCCAGCATCGTCTGCTTTATCGCCTACGCGATCGACAAATCGGCCGCCATCGGCCGCCGCCGGCGCATCCCCGAACGCACGCTGCTGCTGATAGGATTGGCCTTCGGCTGGCCGGGCGGCTGGCTGGCGCAGCGCTGGCTGCGCCACAAGTCCATCAAGACCAGCTTCCTCGTCAAATTCTGGCTGACCGCCGCGCTGAACCTGCTGGCGGCGGGCGGGCTGCTGGTCTGCCTCTAACGTCCCACTACAAGCCGGACGGATAGGTCTCGGGCAGTTCGTCCAGGCGCCAGTGCGCGGACAACTCCAGCGGCTTGACGGCGTTGGAACAGTCGGCATGGATCACGGCGTCGAACTGGCGCGCCACCTCGGCATCGAAGTAATGGCTCTGGCGTTCGGTCTCAGGGCGGTAGACCACGCCGATGGCACGCTCCAGCAGCGTGGCCGGCAAGGCCGCGCGGGCGTCCGCGCACGCGCGCAGCGGCAGCAGGAAGCGCGCCAGCCGGGCCGGATCCTCCTCGGTCACCTGGTGCAGCAAGGCCTCCAGGCTACCCGGCAGCGAAGGCCGCACGCGCTTGAGCTGGGCCGGCCCGTCCCATTCGCTGGCGGCCGTCACCGTGCCGTCGTGGGTGCTGAAACCCAGCAGGTAGACCGCCGCCTCGCCGTGCCGCTCGCGCGCCAGCTGCCCCAGGTTGAGCTGTCCTCCACGCCCCATTTCCGTCGCCCGCGCGTCGCCCAGGTGCGAGTTGTGCGCCCACACCACCAGCCGCGCCGGGCCGCTCCTGTGTGCGGACAGGTGGGCCAGCAAGGCGTCCAGCGTGTCGGCCATGTGGCTGTCGCGCACATTCCAGGACTCGTCGCGACGGCTGAACATGGCGCGGTAGTAGCGCTCGGCGTTTTGCACCACGCGGGCATTCTGCTGCGCGTAGAACAGCTCGTCCGGCACCGCGCCGCCGGCCACGTCCAGATGCCGCTGCGCCTGCGCGGTCAGCTCGGCCAGCTGGCGCACCACTTCCTTCTCGCAGTCCTCGCGCAGGCCAAGGCTGGCGAGGTAGCCGTAACGCAGCGGATCGGCGCCGACGTGGTCGATGCAGCTGTAGCGTTCGCGCGCACGGCCGGCGGCCGACGGATCGGCCTGCTCCAGGTAGCGCACCACCAGGCGCATCGACTGGTGCAGGCTGTATAAATCCAGGCCGTAGAAGCCGATGCGGCGCGCCGGCTCCCGCACCTGCTGGTTGTGCAGCCGCAGCCAGTACAGCAGCTCGACCATCTCCTCGTTGCGCCACATCCATTGCGGGAAGCGCTGGAAGCCGGACAACGCCTGGTCGGCGCTCTGGTCGGCGCCCTTCAGCTGGACGAAGCGGCTCGCCTGCAGCGCGTCCGGCCAGTCCGCTTCGACGGCGATGGCGTCGAAGCCGTGTTCGACGATCAGCCGCTTGCTGAGGGCGGCGCGCAGTTGATAGAACTCGCGCGTGCCGTGGGTGGCTTCGCCCATCAGCACCAGCCGCGCCTGGCCGATGTTGCTCAGCACGGCGTCGAGGTCGTCGTCGGTGCGCAGCGGCAGCACCTGCTCCCGCAGCACCGCCAGGGCTTGGTCGGTCATGGCAGTCTCCCTAAACAAATCCACGCAGGTATGCAATACTCTAGGTCGATTTTTATTTTTGTGCTTTGGAAAGAGTGTGCGATGTGGACTGGGATCTTGTGCGGCTTGCTGGCGGGCGCGATGTGGGGCATGGTGTTCATCGTGCCGGAATTGCTGTCGGCCTTCACGCCGCTGGAGATGGCCTGCGGCCGCTACATCGCCTACGGCCTGATCGCGGCCGGCCTGATGGCGCGGCGCCTGCCTGCCCTGTTGCGCCGCCTGGACCGCGGCGATGTGGCCGCGATGATCAAGCATGCGCTGGCCGGTAACATCGTCTACTACATGCTGCTTGCGCTGGGCGTCAAGTTCGCCGGCGTGGCGGCCACCTCGCTGATCATCGGCGTGCTGCCGATCTCGGTCACGCTGATGGGGAGCAAGGACCATGGCTCGGTGCCGCTCAAGCAGTTGATGCTGCCGCTGCTGCTGGTGGCGGCCGGCATCGCCTGCATCAACGTCGATGTGTTCTCCCACGACGCGGGCAATGGCGCGCCGCTGCCGGACAAGATCCTCGGCGTGCTGTGCGCGGCCGGCGCCCTGCTGTGCTGGACCTGGTATTCGGTGGACAACGCGCGCTACCTGAAGCGCAATCCGCATTTCAGCAGCGGCGAATGGTCGGCCTTGTATGGCGTGTCGAGCGGATTGATCGCGCTGGCGATCGCCCTGGTGGCGCTGGCGCTGTTCCATGCCGACGTTACCGGCGCCGGCGCCGTGGCCAGCGGCCGCGACTGGACGCTGTTCTGGATCGTCAACGCGCTGCTGGCCCTGGGCGCCTCGGTGATCGGCAACCATCTGTGGAATGTCGCCAGCCGCAAGGTGCCGCTGACCTTGTCCGGCCAGCTGATCCTGTTCGAGACCTTGTTCGCGCTGCTGTACGGCTTTATCTACAAGCAGCAGCTGCCGCGCGGGCTGGAGATCGCCGCCATGCTGCTGCTGGCGGCCGGCGTGCTGTGGTCGATGCGCGTGCATGCGCTGGACGAGGCCAGCGAGGCGCATGCCGGCTAGCGTTCCGGCCGCTCCGGCTACTCGGGTTTGAGGCGCTCGGCCACCAGCTGCGCCATCGGATCGTCGCCCAGGCCCGCCACCACGCCACGCTGGTCGGCGGCGCTGCGGTTCTGGTTGACCTTCCATTTGCCCACCAGGCTGTCGATCGGGATCTCGATGCCGACGATGGCCTTCATGGTCGCGGCCATGAAATCGACCGGCGCGTCGTCCAGCTCCCACGGCTGCGGCATGCCGCTTTCGTGGAAGGCGGTCATGCGGTCCAGCAGGCGGCGCAGCCAGAACGGATCGTCCACCGCGCGGCCGGCGCCGCGCGCCTGCACCATCGCGTAGTTCCAGGTCGGCACCACCTTGTGCGTGGTGCGCTTGGTTTCGTACCAGCTCGGGCTGATGTAGGATTCCGGCCCCTGGAACACCACCAGGCACGAGGTCGCCGTCTCCAGCTTGCGCCACAGCGGATTGGCGCGCGCCACGTGGGCGCGCAGCACGCCCAGGCCGCTGTCGCCCTCGTCGGCGTACAGCATGAACGGGATCAGGTCGGCGGTGACGCCGTCGGCATCGGCCAGGATCAGCGTGGCCAGCGGGAAGGCGCGCATCAGGCCGTGGCGGACTTCGAGACGGTCTTCGGCGAAGGCGGGTTGCAGGTACATGGCGGCTCGGGTGGCGTTGACAATGATGTCAGTCTAGCATCAACACCCGCCGGCCGACAGGGCCAGCGCTGGCCGCCCGCGTAGGGCCACTAATCGAGCAGGCCGTTCTCGCTCAGCACATCCTGGATCAGCTCCAGGCGCAGCACGGGATTCTCCTGCAGCAGCAGGCGCTGCTTCTCGCCCACGTCCAGCCGCAGCAGCTCGCACCAGCGGTTCGCCACCCAGCCGGCTTCGTCCAGCCGGTACGGCGGCGCCAGCGGCATGTTCGCGGTGGAGATCTGCTTCTTCTGCAGCGAACGGATCAGCGAGCCCAGCGCGTTGGCGACGTCCTGCTGCTCAGTGGGAACGGGCACCACCATGTCGTCGGCGACCTGGTCGACCTCGGCCATCCACAGGCCATGCTTGAGCTTTTCGGCCGACCGGATCTGGAAGCGCGTGGTGCCGACGCAGGAGATTTGCAGCAGTCCCGGCAACGGCGCGGTCCATTCGAGGATGCGGGCCATGGTGCCGGCGTCGGACAGGGTTTCCTGCATGTCGGGGATGCGCGTTTCGCTGCCTTCGAGCAGCGGGACCACGCCGAATTCCTCGCCATTGGCGATGCAGCGCTTGATCAGGTCCAGATAACGCACTTCAAACACCTGCAATGGTAAATGCCCGTCCGGGAACAGGATGGTATTCAGCGGGAAAAGAGGAATTGATGCCATTCCACTATCATCGCACGAAATGGCTGTGGCTGGTCTAGGCAGGTGACACTAACCTTAACGCTGAGTTAAGGCCGGGGGTAATTAACGCCGCCTTTCAGCATAAAAGCAACGTCGCGTGGCGACAGGAGATATAGAACCGCAATCAAAGCGGAGAATAAGACCCGCGGCGACTCGGCATGTATCGCGCCCCGAAAAAGAGAAAAGCCGGGAGCGGGGTTTATAAAAACATATAAACCCGCTCCCGGCTCGCGGCAAACCGACGGTGCGGCTTACTTAATCAGATACTGCTCTTTGTCCTTGCCTTCCAGCCATTTCGGAGCGCGGCCGCGGCCGGTCCAGGTCTGGCCGGTGGCGTCGTCGCGGTATTTGGTCGGCACCGGCGCGCGGGTCTTGACCGCCTTCACCTTGGCTACGCCGCCCAGATCCGCCACGGTCAGGCCGTATTCACGCATGATGGCCGTGACTTTCTCTTTCGCCTGCGCGATTTCATTTTTGCGGGCGGTTTCGGCCAGATTTTCCAGTTCGGCGATCTTTGCTTTGTATTCCTGGTAAGTCGTCATCTTATTTCCTTCTATCGGCAGGTTAGATTCTAAAAAAACCACTGGTGACAATGTGTGAGATTTGATAGCCGCAATTTACCATAACTTTGCACCAATTCTCCAGAGATATACGCGACAAATACCAATATAGCTATAAAAACGAATATTTTCCACCACTGTTGTTCAATTGAAGCGCGTATCGGACGGTTTTACGACGGCGCGGCAATATGCCCGCTTCAGAGAATAGCGCCCGGTGGATTAACTGTTTTCTATTCAGCCGCACAGCGGCCGGTGCTCGATGCCGTCCTTCACCACTTTGCGGATCAGGTTGGCCAGGCGGCAGGTGGCGGGGCCGGCCACCTCGGGGTTGGCGACGATCAGCGACAGCGACAGCTTGCGGCGCTGCCCCACGCGCAGCGGCAGCGGCTTGAGCAAGCCCTGCTCCAGCTGGGTCCGTATCTTGTGCTCGGGCAGCCAGCCGAAGCCCAGGCCGTTGCAGATCATCTCCAGCCGCGTGTGCGGGCTGGTGACGGTCCAGCGCTGGTTGCTGCTGAGCCAGCCGTGGTCGCGCGGATTGAGCGTGCCCGAATCGCGCACCACGATGTGCAGGTTGCGGCCCAGGTCCTCCACTTCCAATTCGCGGCCAAGCTCGTGCAGCGCGTGGCAGGGATGGGCCACGGCGATGAACTCGATATCCATCAGCACGTCGCCCAGGAAGCCCGACGGGATGCGGCTGGCGATGGCGATGTCGACCCGCTGTTCGACCAGCGCGTCCTCGGAGCCGGACAGCACGGTCTCCTCCAGGTTGACGCGGGTGTGCTTGGCCCAGGGTTCGAAATCGCGCAGCACCTGCACCAGCAGCTCGACCGGGAACAGGCTGTCGACCGCGATCGAGACCTGCGGCTCCCAGCCCTCGGCCAGGCTGGTGGCCAGCTGCTCGAGCTGGAAGGCGTCGCCCAGCAGCTCGCGCGCCTTGGCCAGCAGGGCCTCGCCGTTTTTCGTCAGGCGCGCGCGGCGGCCGTCGATTTCCAGCAGCTCGACGCCCAGCTGCTCCTGCAGCTTGGCCACCATGTAGCTGACCGACGACTGGCTGCGGTGCAGCGCCTCGGCCGCCTGCGCGTAACCGCCGCATTCGACGATGGCCTGCAGGACCTGCCACTGCTCCAGCGTGCTGCGGGGGATCTTCACTTCGATTCCATCACGAAGGTGCCGTCCCAGTCGTCGGGCGGCGGGTTGGCCGCCATGTGCAGGCTGCGCTCGATGTACAGCGCGGCCACGCGGTCGTGCGGGTTGAGCGACAGCACCTCGTCGAACAGCTTGCCGGCGGCGGCCCAGTTGCGCTTGCGGTAGCTTTGCAGCGCGTTGCGGAACACGCCCATGGCCTCGACCAGGTTGGGATAGCTGTCCTCGCTGTGGTAGTCCATCACCTCGTAGATCGACACCGGCCGGGTCTTGCCCTTGACCACCACGATGTCGACCTCGCGCAGGCGGTAGGTGCCGCGCAGCGCGCGGTAGGTTAACTCGCTGATGAGGATGTGGGCGCCGTACTGCTTGCAGGCCGATTCCAGCCGCGCCGCCAGGTTCACGCCATCGCCGATGATGGTGTAGTCCATGCGCTTCTTGGAGCCGATGTTGCCGGAGACGACCTGGTCGGTGTTGAGGCCGATGCCGATCTCCACCGGCGGCTTGCCTTCGCGCGCGCGCAGCGCGTTCCAGGCGCGCAGCTCGGTCATCATGGCGATGGCGGTGCGCAGCGCGCGGTCGGCGTCGTCGTCGTGGCCGACCGGGATGCCGAAGGCCGCCATGATGGCGTCGCCGATGAACTTGTCGAGCATGCCCTCCTCGCGCTGGATGCAGTCGACCATCATCGTGAAGTATTCGTTGAGCAGCGTGACCGTGCCCTGCGCGCCCAGCTGCTCGGTGATGGTGGTGAAGCTGCGGATGTCCGAGAACAGCACCGTGGCCGGCACGTTTTTACCGCCCAGCATTTCGGCGCCGTTGGCCACCATCTGGTCGGCGATGCCGGGATCCATGTAGCGCGACATGGTCGAGCGCAGGCGCTTTTCGCTGGAGATGTCCTCCAGCATCAGCATCCAGCCGATACCCTTCTTCTCCATCGACAGCAGCGGCTGCACGCTGAAGTTGACCGACAGCGTGGCGTCCTCCACCACCAGCTCGGCGTCCATCAGGTGCTCGGCGCTCTGGTTTTCCTCGACCTGGCGCAGCTTGTCCATCACCCAGCTGTTGGCGCCACCGAAGAAATCCTGCGCCGGGCGGCCCAGGATGCCGTCCGGCCCGGTGCGCAAGATCCGCAGGCCGGCCGCGTTGCAGGTGACGATCTTCTCCTGGCCATCCAGCGTGATGACGCCGTTCGACATCGACTCCAGCATGGCTTCGTTGTAGTTCTTGATTTGCTGGACGTCGGCGAACAGCTTGGCGTTCTCCAGCGCGATCGAGATCTGCGCGGTGAAGGCGCGCAGGCGCGACTCGTCCTCGTGCGTGAACGGGCCGCCGCGCTTGTTGAGCACCTGCGTCACGCCGATGATCTTGCCGGCCTTGTTGACGATGGGGACGCACAGAATGGAGCGCGTGAAGTAGCCGGTGCGCTTGTCGAAGGCCGGGTTGAAGCGCAGGTCGGCGTAGGCGTATGGGATGTTGATGGTCTTACCGGACGTGAAGACGGCGCCGGCGATGCCGGCCGTGTTGGGCAAGCGGATCTGCAGCGACTCCAGGCCCTGCCCCACCTCCGACCACAGCTCGCCGGTCTTCTCGTCGTTGAGGAACAGCGTCGAGCGCTCGGCGTTGAGCAGGCGCGTGGCCTCGCCCATCACTTTCTGCAGCAGCGAGCCGAGCTTGATGTCGGCCGTGACCTCGGACACCACGTCGATGAACTCCATCTCCTGGCGGCGGATCTTCTTCATGCTTTCGAGGAAGCGCGCGCTTTGCAGCGCCAGCGTGCCTTGCGTGGTGAGCGCCTCCAGCAGTTGCAGGTCGGCGCGGGTGAACTTGCCGCGCCGCTTGTTGAGCGTCTGCGACACGCCGATGATCTCGCCCTTGAAGGTCTTGATCGGCACGCACAGGATGTTGCGGGTGACGAAGCCGGTCTGCTCGTCGATGGAGCGGTTGAAGCGCGGGTCGGCGTAGGCGTCGGCGATGTTGAGCGCCTCGCCGGTGGTGAACACGTGGCCGGCGATGCCGGTGTGGTTCAGGAAGCGGATCTCGCGCTGGATGTTGCCCTGTGCGACGCGGGAGAACAGTTCGCCGGTCTCGGCGTCGTTGAGGAACAGCGTGCCGCGCTCGGCGTCCAGCTCCTCGGTGGTGACGTCGATCAGCGCGGTGAGGATTTCGTCCAGCGTGTCGTAGGCGGCCATGCGGCGCGATACCTCCAGCAGCAGCTCGACCTGGCGCAGCCGCTTGCGCTGGGCGCCCGCCGCCGCTTGGGCCGATGCGGCCTCGCTCTTGGCGGGCGGCTTGGCCGGCACGCTGCGGATGGCGGGCTTGGCGCTCATGCGCGCGCCTCCAGCGTGTCGCGCAGGGCGCGGATGGTGTCGTGCAGCTGGGCGACCTCGCCGTGGTGGAGCGTGCTGGCCTGTTGCAGCGCGTCGAGCTTTTCCTGCGTCACCCGCTCCAGGCTGGCGCGCAGGGCGGCGACGGTCTCGCGCAACTGGGTGATCTCGCTGTGGGCGAAGGACAAGGCGTCCTGCACCGCGTGCTGGCGTTCCTGGTGGGACAGCTCCAATTCCGAGCGCAGCACGACCACGGTGCGCTGCAAATCGCGCACCTCGGCCAGCGCCAGACGCAGGCTGTCGTCGTCCGGCTGCTCGATCTCGGTAACTTTAGGCTTTTTCAGAGGGGGCCCGCGGCAATTAAGTACACCGCAGAATCATATCACCTCGGAATCACGCCATCAAAAACGCTTTTCCACCGTGACGCGCAGCTGGGTTTCGCCGCTGGCCACGTTCAGTCGGTTCTGCGTGCCGTTGGCGTCGCTGTACAGGCTTTCCGTGACGTAGTCCTGCGCCAGCAGGTTGGAGACGGCGATCCGCAGATTGTTCTGGGTGTCGATTTTCCACAACGCGTACACGTCCAGGTCGCGGCGCACGCTGGTGTAGCCGCCCTGCGTGCCGCTCAGGCGCGCCAGGCCGCCGTTGCGGAAGCTGAAGCTGCCGCCGGTGCTGAGCGCGCCGCTTGGGCTCTTGTAGTCGACGCCCAGCGTGGCGCTGAGCGGGGTCTGCTGGTCGAGGCGGTTGTCAGGGCCGGGCACGCTGTCCACGCGCGACCAGTTGCGGCTGACGCTGGCGCGCAGGTCCAGCGCCGGCGCGTGCTCCAGCACCGCGCGCACCGGGAACTTGGCCTCCAGCTCGATGCCGCGGGTCTCGGCGCGGCCGTCGTTGATCGAGGTCGAGACCCAGCGCTCGTCCTCGTACAGCAAGCCCTGGTGGGTGTAGTTCTCGATGCGGCGCATCGAGGCGCTGGCGCTCAGCAGGCCGCCCTCGCCCCAGTAATGTTCGAACGACGCGTCCAGGCCCAGCGCCAGCTCCGGCTTCAGGTGCGGATTGCCACGGCGGTCGGGATCGGTCGGGCTGTTGTTCGTCGAGGTGAACTTGCGCGGCACCAGGCTGGCCGTGGACGGCGCCTTGTAGGTGCGGGTCAGCGCCACGCGCAGCTGGTCCTTCTTGTTCGGGAATTTGTACAGCGTCTGCATCAGCGGGCTGAGCACGCTGGAGCGCTGCTGCACGGCGTCGAAGGTGTTGCCCTCGCTGCGCGTGTCCAGGCCCTCCCAGCGCAGGCCGGTGTAGAGCGACCATTGCGGCGTCAGGTTCCATTCGTCCTGGCCGTACAGCGCCAGCCGCGTGACCTTGGCCGAGAAGCCTTCGTCGCTGTTGTCCGGCGTGGCGCCCGGCAGCGCGGCCTCGCGTTGCATGCGGGTGTCGTCGCGCTTGGTCACGCCGGCATCCCAGCCCATCGACAGCGCGTGCTCGGTCGGAGCCTCGCCCTTGCCGTCGGCCGGCGCCGCGCCGAAGGTCAGCGGCCGCGAGTACTTGCCCTGGGTGCTGAAGCCCTTCTCGCCGCTGGTCGAGATGACGGTGCGTTCCAGCGTGGCCGGCTTGCCGTTGTTGCCGCCGAACTGGAGGGAATCGGCGGTGTTGCGGTTGTCGCTGACGCCGGCCTTCATGTCCAGCTTGGCGCCACCGTCGAGCTTGTGCACCCAGTTCAGGTCGGTACGGCCGAAGGCGTTGTGGCTGCTGAAGGTGCTGTCGATGCGGTCGTAGTCCGGGCCACGGCCCAACGCGGTCGTGGTGCGGGTGCGGCCGTTGCTGACGAACTGGTTCAGGTTGACGAAGGTTTGCGAGGTCAGCGTGTCGCCGTTGTCGAGTGTCCAGTTGATGCGCGGCGACAGGTTCATGCCGTCGGCGCGGCCCTGGTCGCGCCAGGTCGTGGCGCGGTCCAGATTGGGCTGGCCTGCGGCGTCGGTGCCGGTGTCGAACGACGGATTGACGCGGGTGAACATGTAGCGCCAGGCGTTGCCGCCGAACGAGTACGAGGTCGAGCCCATCTTGTCCGACATCTGCAGGCTGAGCGACGGCGAACTGAACTTGCTGCCCTTGGCCTCGCTGAGCTTGACTTCGCGCTGGGCGGACTTCAAGGCTTTCTTCAGCACGATGTTGATGGTGCCGGCGATCGACTGCGTGCTGAACTCGGCGCTGGCGGCGCGCAGTATCTCGATTCGTTCGATCACCTCGGGCGCCAGGCTGTCGATGGCGAAGCCGGCCGGGGCGCGCTCGCCGTTGATCAGGATTTGCGTGTAGCCGCTGCCCAGGCCGCGCATGCGGATCTCGCCGCCGCTGCGGCCGGCCGCGCCGCTGACGGTGATGCCGGGCACGCGCTTGAGCACGTCGTTGACCGAGGTGTCGCCGTATTTCTGGATCTCCTCGCTGGTGACCACGGTCTTGCTGGCCGTGTCGTCGCGGCGCGGGTCGTAGCTGGCGGCGGCGCCCTTGATCTCCACCTTCTGCATCGGCGCCGGCTTGGGCTGCTCGACGGGCGGTGTTTCGGCCTCGGCGCGGACGGCGCCTACATAAAGGGACAACACGGCGGCGGCGATCTGCGTCAGGCGAAATTGGCGGGCGGGCATCATTCTGAAGGGCAAGTTGTAGGACAAGTCCGCGCATTATGCCTTGTTTTAATCAAAATGTTCGGAATTTGGCAAGTTGCGCTGCGTGTTTAGTCCATTTTTCTAAACCGCGCCGGCGGCCGGCGCTATAATGCGCGATCGTTCATTGTATGGATACCCTATCGTGTCTCGTCTTGCTGTCCTGCCGCACTACCTGCTTCCCAAGGGAGCGTTGACCAATTTTGCCGGCCGCGTAGCCGGCGCCAAATGGGGCGGCAAAACCACCTGGCTGATCCGCTGGTTCGTCGGCAAGTACAACGTCAACATGGACGAGGCGCTCGATCCCAACATCGAGAACTACAGCAGCTTCAACGAGTTCTTCACGCGCGCGCTGCGCCCGGACGCCCGCCCGATGGCCGACGCCGACTACATCTGCCCGATCGACGGCCGCATCAGCCAGTTCGGCGCGATCAAGGACGACCAGATCTTCCAGGCCAAGGGCCACAACTTCACGACCACGGCGCTGGTGGGCGGCGACGCCGAACTGGCCGCCAAGTTCCAGAACGGCAGCTTCGCCAACCTGTACCTGAGCCCGCGCGACTACCACCGCATCCACATGCCCTGCGACGGCAGGCTGACCCGCATGATCTACGTGCCGGGCGAGCTGTTCTCGGTGAGCCCGGCGGCGGCGCGCGGCATCCCCGGCCTGTTCGCCCGCAACGAGCGCGTGGTGTGCGTGTTCGACACCGCCCACGGCCCGTTCGTGATGACGCTGGTCGGCGCCACCATCGTCGGCAGCATGGCCACCGTGTGGCACGGCGTGGTCAATCCGCCGCGCATGCCGCATGTGTGCGAATGGCAGTACGACGACCAGGACATCGTGCTGAAAAAGGGCGAGGAACTGGGCCGCTTCCTGCTCGGCTCGACCGTCGTGATGCTGTTCCCGAAGGATGTGCTGAGCTTCAACCCGGCCTGGCAGCCGGCCGGCGCCGTGCAGCTGGGCCAGGCCATGGCCAAGCTGAAGCAGTAAGCCTCACCGCTCCACTGGGCGGCCGTCCTCGAAGGCGGTCTCCAGCATGTCGAGGAACACCCTGGTCTTGGCCGGCATCAGCCGGCGGCCGGGGAACACCGCCCAGCCCGTGACGACCGGGAATGCCCACTCCGGCAACACCCGCACCAACTCCCCGCTCTGCAGATACTCGCGCGCGAACAGCTCGGTCGAGGCGGCGATGCCGACGCCGCTGGCCGCCATACGCACCAGGATTTCCGGCGAGTTCGCCATCAGGCGCACCGGCATCTCGCGCTCCCACTCCACCTTGCCGCGCAACAGCTTCCAGCGTATCAGGCCGTTCAGCCGTGGAGGCAGGCTGAGCAGGTCGTGCCGGAACAGGTCGTCGGGATGCTCGGGCAGTCCGCGCAGCGAGGTGTACAGCGGCGACGCGTACAAGGCGATCTTGCTCAAGGTGACGCGGCGCGCGGCCAGCGAGGCGTCGTCCGGCAGGTTGCCCATGCGGATGGCCAGGTCGAAATTCTCCGCCACCAGATCGACCCGGCGCGGCGACAGGTCCAGCTCCAGCGAGATGGCCGGGTACTGGTTCATGAAGCGCGCCATCATGCCACCCATCGTCAGGTTGGCGAAGTCGGCTGGCATCGACACCCGCAGCAGCCCGCTCGGCGCGCCCTGCCGGTGCTGCGCCAGCGCGCCGGCCATCTCGGTTTCGTCGGCCACCCGCCGCGCGTGCTCCAGCAGGCTGGCGCCGAACTCGGTCAGCACCAGCTTGCGCGTGGTGCGCTGGAGCAGGCGCTCGCCCAGTTGCGCCTCCAGCAGCGAGATCCGGCGCGAGACCGTCGATTTGGGCAGCTGCACGCGCTGCGCCGCCAGGCTGAAACTGCCGCATTCCACGATGCGGGCAAACAAAAGCAGGTCGCCAGGGTCGATTTCCATGGGATTGTTCCATCAGTGGACTAATGTTATCCATTTTAACGGCTTCCGGAATGAATTTGAAACGATTAAAGTGACTCCATCGCAGCACAAACCCAATAACAGGAGCAACACCATGAACATCTTGCAAATCAACTCCAGCGCCCGCAGCACCGGTTCCGAATCCACCCGCCTGGCCGACGCCATCGTCGCCAAGGTCCGCGCCGCCAATCCGGCCGCCACGCTGCTGCGCCGCGACCTGGCGACCGATCCGCATCCGGTGATCGACGAGCCGACGCTGCAAGCCCTGTTCACCCCGGCCGACCAGCGCACCGAAGCCCAGGCCGCCCGCGTGGCGCTGGACGACGCGCTGATCGCCCAGGTCCAGGCTGCCGACGTGATCGTCATCGGCGCGCCGACCTACAACTTCGGCATCACCGCGCAACTCAAGAGCTGGTTCGATGCGATCGCCCGCGCCGGCGTGACCTTCAAGTACGGCCCGACCGGCCCGGTCGGCCTGTTGACCGGCAAAAAAGTGTATGTGGCGCTGGCCCGCGGCGGCATGCACCGCGACGCGCCGACCGACACGCAACTGGCGCACATCAAGATGTTCCTGAACTTCGTGGGCCTGAGCGACGTGCAGTACGTCTTCGCCGAAGGCTTGGGCATGGGTCCGGAAGCCGTGGCCAAGGCGCAGGCCCAGGCCGAAGCGGAGATCAACGCAGTACTGGTGTAACAAACAAGGAGATTGCCATGACCGACCAAGTAAGCAGCCCTCGCGGCGTAGAACGCATCATCAGCGGCCAGGCCGTCATGGACGGCGCCGGCGTCAAGATCAACCGCGTGCTGACCCAGCCATTGCAGCGCCGGCTGGACCCGTTCCTGATGCTGGATAATTTCGGCAGCGACCAGGCCAACGACTACATCGCCGGCTTCCCCAGCCACCCGCACCGGGGCTTCGAGACCGTGACCTACATGCTGGAAGGCCGCATGCGCCACAAGGACAGCGCCGGCAACGAAGGCTTGCTGACCAACGGCGGCGTGCAGTGGATGACGGCCGGCCGTGGCGTGATCCACTCGGAAATGCCGGAGCAGGAGGAAGGCGTGATGGAGGGCTTCCAGCTGTGGCTGAACCTGCCGGCGAAGGACAAGATGCAGGCGCCGTGGTACCGCGATTTCAACGGCGCCGACGTGCCGGCCTTCACCACGGCCGACGGCGTGGACGTGAAAGTCATCGCCGGCAGCAGCCACGGCGTGGCCGGCGCGGTGCAGCGCGAGGTGACGGAGCCGGTTTATCTCGACATCCATCTGCCGGCCGGCGCCAGCTTCAGCCAGGCGCTGCCGGAAGGCCACAACGCCTTCATCTTCACCTATCGCGGCGAGGTGAATGTGGGCGACAAGGCGGTGGCGTCGGGCCGCATGGCGATCCTGGCCAACACGGCGGGCGCGGACGGCGTGACGGTGCATGCGGAGCAGGCCAGCCGCCTGATCCTGGTGGCCGGCCGGCCGCTGAACGAGCCGATCGCGCAGTACGGCCCGTTCGTGATGAACACGCAGGCCGAGATCTTCGCCGCCGTTGAGGATTTCCGCGCCGGCAAGCTGGGCGAGGAAGCCCACGTGTAAGGTTGCACCAGCCGCCGGACAGGCATACTGCCCGGCGGCTGTCTCCCCATCAGTTTCCCGTCTCAGGATAAAATGCCGGGATGATGCCCACTATCCTCAAATGGCTGCGCTACCTGAGCCACGTTCTCGGCTTCGAGACGGCCGAATCCTTCCCGCCCGGTCATCCGTATGAACGGACGCGCTGGAATGGCGCGTATTTCGACATCGCTTCCGACGTCAAGCCGGACCAGATCGAGAGCCGGCTGTGCGAGGCCATCGGCAATACGCCGCTGGTGTTCGGCTACATCACCAATCCCACGCCGCGCATGCAGCGCGCGCTGCTGGCGATGCTGGAGGAGCGCATGCGCAACAATCGCGGCCGCGCCAGCGAACTGGCCGCGCTATTGGTGGCCGCGTACGACAGCCCGCACATCACCGAAGTGGTGCCCGGCCTGCGCGCCGCCATCGCCGCCACCCGCCATGAGGACATGGCCGAACGCGCGCGCAGCGTGATGGCCTTCCTGGGTTCGATGCAGTCGCCGTTCGATGTGATCGAGCTGAATTAAGCGACAGCGCCCGCCGGCGCCGCCGGCCGCGCGAAATTGCCCGGCACGTAGCGGTCGCGCAGCTTCATGAACGGCGTCTCCACCAGCAGATGCAGCAACCAGCCGGCCAGCAGACTGGCCGCGCTCATCAGCACGATGGCCTGCCAGCTGTTCGGCCCCCAGCCCTCCGCCTGCAGAGGCGCGCGCAGCAGCACGCACAGCGTCTTGTGCGTCAGGTAGATCGCATACGACCACAGCGCGATGCTGGCCGCGCCCGGCACGCGCAATCGTTGCAGCAGGGACCCGGGGCTCAAGGCAGCCACCAGCAACAGCGTAAAACTCAGGCCCAGCAGCGGATAGCCGATCACCGTCATCGGATAGCCGTAATGGTCTTCCAGGAACAGCGACCATGTCAGCGCCAACAACGCCGCGCCTGCGGCCAGCGCCCAGTTGCCGCGCGAGGTGAGCCGAGTCCAGGCGTTCGCATGATAGTTCTTGACCAGCGCCAGCGCCACGCCAGCCACCAGCTCGTCGAAACGGCACAGCGACGAGTAATAGATCAGCGTGTAGTAATGAAAACCGCCCTGTTCCTCCGGTCCCACATATTGCGTCCACAGATGGCTGCGGATCGCCATGCCGGCCAGCAGCGTGCCGATCACGGCCAGCCACGCCAGCAGCAGCGGCTTGCGGCAAGCGGCGATCGCCAGCGCCACGGCCGGCAGCAGGAAGTAGAACTGCTCCTCCACGCACAGCGACCACGCATGCGAGAACGCCGTGCCCGGCATCAGCTGGATATTCTGCGTAAAGGTGAGGAACTTCCACAACGGCGGCAGCACATTGGCGCCGCGGAACGCCGGCCACAAGGCATACAACGCCAGCACGAAGTAAAAGTTCGGCAAGGTGCGCAACAGGCGGCGCGCGTAAAAGCGCGCCAGCGAGAAGCGCTCGCCGCCGCCGGACTGCCGCGAACGGCGAATGCCGCCCAGGATCTGGTTGCCGATCAAATAGCCGCTGAGCGCGAAGAACAGGTCGACGCCGGTCCAGCCGACCTGGCCGAACCAGCCGAAGGTCGGGCTACCGCTGACAAACAGCATGTAATGGTTGGCAAACACCAGCACGATGGCCAGCGCGCGCAAGGTGTCGAGGCCGGCGTTGCGGCCCTGGGAGGTGGGATTCATGCCCGCATCTTATCAAATCAGGGCGAGATCACCATGTTGAGGACGTTGTTGGTGACGTTCAGCACAGCCGTGCTGCCGGCCGCGATCGCGAAGTTATGGCTGTGGCCCGAATAATAGTCGACCGTGCCGAGCCGGATGCTGTCGATCGCCGCGCTGACGCCGTTGCTGATGGTGTAGGCCGCCAGCAGCATGTCCGGCGCCGTGACGAACTTCAGCACCAGGTCCTGCCCCGTATTGTTGAGAAAAATCGTCTTGGCCGGCTTGACCGTCTTCAGCGACACGGCTTCGGTAAATTGTATTATTTGCATCACAGCACCCGGAACAGGCCTGCCGGATAGCCGTCGTTGGTGCGGGTCAGGTCGACGCTGATGCGCTTGCCGTCGTCGACCTGCAGGCTGGCCGACGCCAGTTGCTTGAGGCTGAAGCCGACATAGTCGCGCGAGCCGTGGTACTCCGGCGATGGCGAGAGCCAGCTCAACGCCGCCAATCCCCTGAGCAGCATCGTCTCGCAGCAGGCGCCGGAGCCGTACACGCCGACCTGATACTTGGGCTCACCCGGCCCGGCCGCGCGGAATGCCTGGTTGACGCCCTCGAAGTAAGCGCAGACCGGACCGGCGATCGCCTCATCGGACGGGTTGAAATCCACCGCGAAATAAATCGCCGAGCCGGACGGCTGGGTGATGACCTGCTGCGCCATCAGATAGGCGGCGGCGCCGTCGGCGCAGCCCTGGGCGCGGCTGAAGTAATTCAGGTGGTCGCCGCCGGCCTGCCACAGCGCGCCGATCTGGATGCTGGCGTCCGTCAGCGAACGGGCCTCGGCCAGCGACAGGCTCTTGCCCGCCTGGTGGCTGTAATAACGGATCGCGAAATCGATCCCTTGTTGCTTGATTGCTATTGCGTGCTGCGTCAGTTCAAATGGCGCTTTCAGGCCGGTCAGAACAACCATGACATCTCCGGTAGAAAGGGGTGTGGTTTCCCCGTGTTAATGTTAATATTTGCAAAAGATGTAGATATGAAACAACTGTAGTCAATCCGCATGGAATTGGCCTTCGGAAAACCTTCCGGCCTCCAAGTCGTTGATTACAAATAACTTATCTGAGAACCAAGAAGGTCCGTGTGAATCACAAAAGCTTTCGTTTCGGGCAGTGGCGGGTCGATCCCGCCACCAATACACTCAGTTGCGGCGACCTGAACCGCCAGCTGGAACCGCGCGCCATGGATGTGCTGTTGCATTTATGCAAGCATCCGCATGTGGTCGTGTCCGCCGAAACATTGCTCGACGCGTGCTGGGGCGACATCTCCCCCAGCGACAACGCGGTCCATAAAATCATCACCCAGCTGCGCCGGGCGCTGGACGATTCGGCGGTCGAGCCGCGCTATATCGAAACCATCCGCAAGCGCGGCTACCGGTTGCTGGCCGAGCTCAGCTACGACGACGACGTCAGCAACGGCAGCTGGCTGCATGCCTCGCCGTTCCGCGGCCTGGAAGCGTTCGAGGAGCAGCACGCCGCGATCTTCTTCGGCCGCAAGCTCGGCGTCGACCAGCTGGTGCAGGTGGTGGTCGGCCAAGTGCAGGCGGCGTGCGCGATGGTGCTGGTGCTGGGGCCGTCGGGCGCCGGCAAGACCTCGCTGGTGCAGGCCGGCCTGATCCCTGCGCTCAAGGCGGGCGCGGCGCCGGCCGAATCGGGCCTGGCCATCGCCAGCCATCTGCAACTCGACTGCGCCGACATGGGCCAGTCCGGCCTGCTCGACACGCTGGCCAGCGTGCTGCTGGACGCCGAGCTGGACGGCAAACTGCTGTTTGAAAACACCAGCGCGGTGGCGCTGGCCCAGCGCATGGCGCACGACCTGCCGGGGCTGATCGACCACTTGCAGGCGTGCCTGCCGACGATACGGCTGATGCTGTTCATCGACCGTTTCGAAGCCATCTTCCGGCTGCCGCATATCGGCGAGCAGGAGCGGGCCGCGTTCATCCACGTGCTCGACCAGCTGGCGCGCTCCGGCTGCATCCTGATCGTGCTGGCCTGCCGCAACGACTTCTACCCGCACCTGAGCGCCTATCCCGCGCTGATGGGCATGAAGCTGCGCGGCGGCCACTTCGACCTGGCGCCGCCCGGCGCGGCCGACATCGCCCAGATCATCCGCCACCCGGTGCAGGTGGCGCAGCTGCGCTACACGGTCGACGCCGAGACCGGCGAATCGCTGGACCAGGTGCTGATCGACGCCGCCAAGGCCGGCCCGGACACGCTGCCGCTGCTGCAATACTGTCTGCAGGAGCTGTACCGGCTGCGCAGTCCCGAAGGTGAGCTGAGCCACGCCAGCTTCCACGCGCTGGGCGGGCTGGAGGGCGCGATCGGCGCGCGCGCGGAGCAAGTCATCTCGGCGCTGGGCGGCGCGCAGATCGCCGCGCTGCCGCATGTGCTGTCGCAACTGGTGCTGGTGGCCGAGGACGAATCGACCGTCACCTCGCGCCGCGTGCCGTGGTCGGCGCTGCGCGACGAGGCGGACCACGGGCTGGTGCAGGCGCTGGTCGACGCCCACCTGTTCGTCAGCGACCTGCACGGCGGCGCGCCGGCGTTCGGCATCGCGCACGAAGCGCTGCTGCGGCGCTGGCCGCGCGTGGTGGCGTGGATCGAGGAACACCGGCAAGCGCTGCAGGTGCGCAGCCGCATCAGCGCGCAAGCGAGGCGCTGGCAGGACAGCGGCCGCGCGCGCGACATGCTGCTGCCGTCGGGTACGCAGGCGAACCAGGCGCGCCAGCTGCTCAAGACCAGCGGCTTCAGCTTCACGCCGCAGGAGCAGGCGTTTGTGCAGGCCTCGCTGCAGGGCGTGCAGCGCGGCGAGCGGCTGCGCTTGACGATCACCATCGTCATGGCCGGCCTGGCGCTGCTGGCCGGCGGCCTGTTCCTGATGGCACGCTCGGCGCAGCAGGCGGCCGAGCAGCACCGCACCGAGGCCGAGGAATTGATGGGATATATGCTGGGCGACTTCGTCGACAAGCTGCGCCCGCTGGGCAAGCTGGACTTGCTCGACAGCGTCAGCAACCGGGCGTTGAAATACCTGTCCGATCCGGCGCGCACCACCAGCAACGACGTGGCACAGGCGCAGCGCGCGAAATCGCTGCAACTAATTTCCGAAGTCCGCATCGCGCGCTCCGACACCAACGGCGCGAACACCGCTCTGCTGGCCGGCCGCACTATCCTGCAGCGGCAACTGCACACCAACCCGACCGATATCGGTTTGTTGAAGAGCGCGGGCGAAAATGCTTTTTGGTTAGGTCAGATCCACTACGACCAAAAGGACTGGGTCAAGGCACAGCAGTATTTCGACGAATACCTGGGTTATGCCAACCGCCAATCCGCCGTTTCACCCGACGACGTCGGCGGCTGGATAGAACAGTCCTACGCGCACAACACCCTGGGCACCCTGGCATTGCAACGAAGCGACGCGCGACGCGCCGTCAGCGAATTTGAACAATCGGTCGCGCTCAAAACCCGCGCGTACACGAAAACGCCCAAGGACAAGCAACTGGCGGCAGACCTGGCGGACAGCCTTTCCTGGCAGGCCACAGCGCAGGTGCAGTTGGGTTCGCTGGCACAGGCAGAGTCCCTGTATGGGCGCGCGCTGGCGCTGTTACAAGCGCTGCATTCCAGCTTTCCCGACGAGACCCTCTGGATCGATCAATTGGCCGGAGCATGGTCGCGCCAATCGGAGCTCAAGCAAGCCCGTGGCGACATGGCCGGCAGCCATCAGGATGCCCAGCAGGCGTTTACCCTGATGCAACGCATGGTCGAGAAAGACCCAAGCAACCGTATTTGGCAGCGCATCATGCACATCGCGGAATTGCGGCTGATCGAAACGAACAAGGACCAAAACCCAGCGCAGTCCCTCGACCGCCTGGAAAAGCTGGAACATGTTTTCCTCGAGCTGGCCAAGCTGGAACCAAAGCGGCTCAATCTGCAGGTCAAGGTGGCAAGCGTGCGTCAGCGAAAAGCTGCGCTACTAATGCAGCAACATCGATTGGCCGCCGCCACTGAGATTTTACAGCCGACGGTCGACACGCTCAAACAACTCAATGCCCTTGCGCCCGCCGACATAACAATCCGCGACGCGATGATCGATGCGCTGCTGCTCAACGCCGATCTGGGCGCGTTGCAGAACAAACCGAACGCGCTCGACAACTGCGCTGCCGTCCGCGACTTCCTGCGTCCCCTGATCACGGGAAGCAGCGACTTCCAACTGCTCGCCCCCTGGGTAAAGGCGCACGCCTGCCTGGATCAGAGCGATCAGGTCGGCGGCGCCAGGAAACAACTTGACGCGATGCCCTACCGGGACGCCGACTATCTGCACTATCTTTCCACCCACCCACCAAAGAAAGTGACTTCATGAGTACATTTCCAGCATCGACCTCGTTCGTCAACATTCTGGTCTCCGTCAAGCCTAGCACCACCCAGCCGGGGACTTACGATGTTGTGACCGCGCCCGCCGTACCGGTCATTACCGAAATCGACACAGTCATCAACTACCAGATCTTTGACACCAGCGGATATGACATCGTCTTCACCGGCATGTCTGTCGTGCCGGAATACAATGATCAGCTCAGCCCTGCCAGCGTTAGCCTCAGCGGCAAACTGCTGACGTTCAGCGATGCCAACACGGAAAAGCTGACCTTGAACATCACCCTCAACTTTAAGGTCGATGGCCCGGAAGGTGTCGAATTCAGCCACGACCCGCAAATCAGCAACCATCCACCAAACTAATCACCCATGCCGCCAGCACCCGCAACACAATGCTGGCGGCCGTTTTTGCGACGCGCAGCACCCGACGAGCACAAATCAATATAAACCGTATAGACTAAGGCCGAGCTCAACCCAACCGGACCTTAGCATGACCGAAGCCAGCAATATCCAGTTTAAATCCCACCAATACAGCGGCCAGCACACCGGCACGCGGCTGATCGTCACCGGCGCCGTGCATGGCAACGAGACCTGCGGCACCAAGGCCATCACCCGCGTGATGCAGGAGCTCGACAGCGGCGCGCTGACCATCCGCAACGGCTGCGTCACCTTCGTCCCGGTCGCCAATCCGCTGGCCTACGCCAAGGGTGAGCGCTCCGGCGAGCGCAACCTGAACCGCAACCTGTTCCCAAATCCGCATCCGCAGGATTTCGAAGACCGCGTGGCCAACTGGCTGTGCCCGCTGTTGGCGCGGCATGATGTGCTGCTCGACCTGCACTCGTTCAACGCCGCCAGCGAACCGTTCGTCATGGTCGGCCCGCGCGACAACGATGGTCCGCTGGAGCCGTTCCGGCACGAGCAGCAGGAGCGCGCGATGGCGCGCCGGCTCGGCGTGCGCCGCTTCGTCGACGGCTGGCTGCGCACCTACGGCGCCGGCGTGCAGCGCCGCCTGCGCGACGACAGCCAGCTCGAAACCGTGCTGCGCTACGGCATGGGCACCACCGAATACATGCGCAGCACCGGCGGCTACGCGCTCACGCTCGAATGCGGCCAGCACGCCGATCCGCAGGCGCCCGAGGTCGGCTATCGCGCCATCGTCAACACCCTCGCCTTCCTCGGCCTGATCGACGCGCCGTCGCCTCCGCCCATCGCGGACGAGGCGATGGAGGCGCTCAGCATGGTCGCGGTCTACGACAAACAGCACGCCGACGACCGCTTCACGCGCGCCTGGTCCAGCTTCGACCCGGTGCGGCAAGGCGAACAGATCGGCACGCGCGCGGACGGCACGCCGGTGCTGGCCGAGTTCGACGGCCGCATCCTGTTCCCCGACGCGGCGGCCGGCGCCAACAGCGAATGGTATTACCTCACCCGCGCCAACCCCGGCTTCTGATCAGGCGGTCGACAGCTTCAGGCCGACGATGCCGCCGATGATCATGGCGATGCAGCCCACGCGCAGCGCGCTGGCCGGTTCGTTGAGCACGACGATGCCGAAGATCACCGTGCCGACGGTGCCGATACCGGTCCAGATGGCGTAGGCCGTGCCCAACGGCAGCGTGCGCAGCGCCAGGCCCAGCAGCGCGACGCTGCCGGCCATCGCGCCCAGCGTCAGCACGGTCGGCAGCGGCTTGCTGAAGCCGTCGGTGTATTTGAGCCCGACCGCCCATGCCACTTCCAGCAGGCCGGCCAGGATGAGGATAATCCAGGTCATCGCGTGTCTCCAAAATTGGCCGGAACTATAGCATCGGCGTTAAATCTCCGCCGGCGGCTTCCCGCCGCGCCCGCCCCGGGCCATAATGCCCTTTCAATAATAACGAGGAGCATCCATGCATTTACTGGCGCAGATCGTCACCGGACTGGTGGCGCTGATTCATGTCTACATCGTCCTGCTGGAAACCGTGCTGTTCCAGTCGCGCGGGCGCCGCGTGTTCGGGCTGACGCAGGAGAAGGCCGACATCGTCCAGCCGGCCATGTCCAACCAGGGTTGCTACAACGGTTTCCTGGTGGCGGCGCTGGTGGTGGGCTTCGTACATCCGGATGCGGCGATCGCCTCGGCGTTCACGGTGTTCGGCCTGGCTTGCGTGGCGGTGGCCGGCGTGTGGGGCGGCGTGACCGTCAAGCGTTCGATCCTGCTGATCCAGACCCTGCCGGCCGTCGTCGCGCTGGCCCTGCACTTCGCTTAAGGCTCAGCTGCCGGCGGCCTTGGCCACGGTCAGGCTCGGCAGCACGATGGTGTCGACCACCACCGGCGCCGGGCCGGTCGGCGCCGGCTTGGAGCCGGTGCCGCGCAGGGCCAGCAGCCAGCCGATGCCGTCGAACCAGAACGGCGATCCCAGCGACGAAGCGAAGGCGGTGAGGATCCACCCCATCAACGCGAACGCCAGCGCGCCCATGAAGGCGGCGGCGCCCTTGCCGTGCGCGCCGTCGAAGCGCGCGGACGGCCAGCCTATCGGCAGCGCCTGCACGGTTTGCAGGTCTTTTTTGGCCTCCACCACCTGGCTCAGCGGCACAGGCGCCGGAGCGCCGGGGGCGGCGGCCACGGGCGGCTTCATGGCGCCGGCCGCGATGGCGTCGGCGCCCTGCTGCGCCAGGGCGCTGGCGGCGGCGTTGTCGCGCCACAGGCGCTGGCTCAGCTGCAGCGCGTCGATGTTCATCGCGCCGGCGTAGAACAGGCCGACACAGAACAGCACCAGCTGCGAGCGCCGCTTGTACCAGCCGGTGATGCGGTCCATCACCGTGTCGTACCAGATACGCACGGCGTTCTCCAGCGCCGCCAGGTCGTCCGGCCCCTCGCCCATGATCGCCAGCAGCGTGCGGCTCAAGCCCTCGTTGCCGACGTTGGCCAGCAGCAGCGCGGCCGCATGTCCCTTGCCGTACCTGGCCGTCAGCGTGGACACGAAGGCGCGCGCGAAGATCGCCGACGGAATGTAGGACGGCATGCGGCCCTGCTGCGCCATGCCGGTGATCAGCGGGTGCGACATGACGGCGGCCGACAGCGAATCGGGCCCGAGCTTGGCCAGATTGAAGCCGCTGTCCATGCGCAGCAGGCGCTTGATCGACGGGCCGATGCCGCTCAGGCGCGGCTTGCCGGCCGACTCGTGCAGGATCGTCAGCACGCCGTCCAGCAGCACCTTGGCGCGGGTCTGGAACAGCGAGGCGATCGCCTCGCGGGTGGCGCTGCACAGCAGGCTCATCGCCAGAAAGGTGTAGGACAGCCCGATGGCCACATCCAGGTAATGACTCGTCATACGGCCCTCATTAAACTTCGAACAATGTTCCAATAACATAAATGATTTTCGCGCCGCCAGCACGTTTTTCTTTTATATCGTAAGATGGCGATATTGAAATCGGAAAAAGACGATCCATATATCGTTACATGACAATGGACATAGACGCTATCCACAAAGCCCTCGCCAACCCGGTGCGGCGCCAGATCCTGGCGTGGCTGAAGGAGCCCGAGGTGTATTTCGCAGAGCAGCAGCACCCGCTGAGCCTGGGGGTGTGCGCCGGCCTCATCGACCGACGCTGCGCCCTGTCGCAGTCGACGGTGTCGGCGCACCTGGCCACGCTGCTCAAGGCGGGGCTGATCACGTCCCACCGCGTGGGGCAATGGAATTATTTTAAACGCGACGAAGCCACCATCCAGGCCTTCATCGATCAAATGACCTTATAGGAAACTCATCATGGCAAATCTTTTCGACCCGCTCACCATCGGCGACCTCACCCTGAAAAACCGCATCGTCATGGCGCCGCTGACCCGCGCCCGCGCCGTCGGCGGCGCCCGCGTGCCGAACGCGCTGATGGCCAAGTACTATGTGCAGCGCGCCAGCGCCGGCCTGATCCTGAGCGAGGCGACCGCCGTCACGCCGCAGGGCGTGGGCTACGCCGACACGCCGGGCCTGTGGTCGGACGAGCAGGTCGAGGGCTGGAAGCAGGTGACGGCGGCCGTGCATGAGGCCGGCGGTCTGATCTTCGCCCAGCTGTGGCATGTGGGCCGCATCTCCGACCCGAGCTTCCTGAACGGCGAGGCGCCGGTGTCGGCCAGCGCCATCGCGGCCGACGGCCATGTCAGCCTGCTGCGTCCGCAGCGCGCCTATCCGGTGCCGCGCGCGCTCGACACCGAAGAGCTGGCCGGCATCGTGGCGGCCTACAAGCTGGGCGCTGAGAACGCCAAGAAGGCCGGCTTCGACGGCGTGGAAATCCACGGCGCCAACGGCTACCTGCTCGACCAGTTCCTGCAGGATAAAACCAACCAGCGCACCGACAACTACGGCGGCTCGATCGAGAACCGCGCGCGCCTGATGCTGGAAGTGACCGACGCGTGCATCGCGGTCTGGGGCGCCGGCCGCGTCGGCATGCACCTGGCGCCGCGCCGCGACGCGCACGACATGGGCGATTCGAATCCGGCCGCGACATTCGGCTATGTGGCGCGCGAGCTGGGCAAGCGCAAGATCGCCTTCATCTGCGCGCGCGAAGCGGTGGGCGAGGACAGCCTGGGGCCGTTGCTGAAGAAGGAATTCGGCGGCGTGTACATCGCCAATGAAAAGATGGACAAGCAGACCGCGCAGCAGGTGCTGGACGCCGGCACGGCCGACGCCATCGCCTTCGGCAAGGCCTTCATCGCCAACCCGGACCTGCCGCGCCGCCTGCAACTGGACGCGCCGCTCAACGAGTGGAAAGCCGAAACCTTCTACGCGCCTGCCGAAGAAGGCTACACCGACTATCCTGCGCTGGCCTAAGCCCCTGTGGGGTCAAGTCTGACATTCGGACACGAGCTCTGCGGTAGCTGATCGCTACGGCAGAGACCGTGTCCGAATGTCAGACTTGACCCCAAATTTTAGCGCGGCAACGCGTAGTTGACCGGCACGAATTCGTAGCCCTTGCCGCCGTTGCTGCGCACGTGGCCCAGCGCCGGGAACGACAGGTGCGGCGCGCCGATCAGGTAGCCGTCCTTGGCCGCCGCGGCGAACGCTTCGCGACGCTCGGCGATGGCCACCTTGCTGTCGGTGTCGAAGGCGATGCCCACGCCAGGATTCTCGAACTGCACCGCCTGCACGTGCAGCAAATCCCCCAGCAACACCAGCTTCTGCCCCGCGCTCTCGACCACGTAGGTGATGTGCCCGGGCGTGTGCCCGCCGTTGAAATACGATTTGATCCCCGGCACCAGCTCGCTGTTGGCGACGATGGGCTGGAACTTGCCCGCCTTGACGTAGGGATTCAAGGAAATCATCACGCCACGGAAATCCTCCTTGCCGTCGCCGGTCGCCTTGTCCAGGTTGCTCTGGCTCAGGTAGTAGTCGGCGTCGAGCTTGCCGGCGCGGACCACCGCGTTCGGGAACACCCGCTGGTCGTTGGCGCTCAGGCCGCCGACGTGGTCGCCATGCATGTGGCTGATGTAGATCTCGTCCACCTGCTCCGGCTTGTAGCCCGAGGCCTTGAAGTTGGCCAGCAGCTTGCCGGCCGTCGGCCCGAACAGGCTGGCGGCGCCGGCGTCGATCAGCACCAGCTTGCTGCCGGTGTTGATCAGGAAGGCGTTGATCGAGGTTTCCACCGGAGTCTTGAGGAACGATCGGGCCAGCGCGGCGTTGGTCTTGGCGGCCGGCTGCTTGAGCAGCTGGTCGACCGGCAGGTCGATGGTGCCGTCGTTGAGCACGGTGACCTCGAACTCGCCCAGCGTGGTGCGGTAGAAGCCCGGCGCCTGGAACTTGGCCATCGGCGCGGCCGCGTGCGCCAGCGAACATGCCGCCGCCAGTGCGAGCATGGCGGCGGAGCGGGTCAAGGTGGTCGTGGTCATAGCGTCCCTGAAGTTGGTTATCGAGAACGCTACGATACCGCAAAATCAACTTTATTGCTGATACGCCTAGAAGGTAAACGGCATGCGGAACGACAGTTGCACATCGGGCGTGTCGCGCGTGAGCCCGGCGCCGACCGCGACGTTGATGGTGCGCTTGTCGCTGAGCCGGTACGCCCCCCCCATCAGCAAGGTGCCCAGCTGGGTCCGCACCGAGCCCGGCACCGGCACGCCGTTCTGGCGCGTGCGCGCGATCGAGCTGTGGTCGTAGCCCAGGCTGACCAGGACCTTGTCGTTGATCGCCAGGCCGATGCCGAAGTTAAAACCCAGCACATCGCCCGGCGCGACCGTGCCCAGCGGCTCCCAGTCGCCGGCCAGCACCTTGCGGCTGACGTTGCTGCGCTTGACGTTGTGCAGGTAGCTGACGCTGCCGAATAGGATGGCCGGATCGCTGGCGTACAACCACGTCAGGCTGGGCTGCACCGCGTAGAAGCCCGAGCCGGTGGGCAGTTCCAGCGGCAGCCCGGTGCCGGTGGCGTTGGGCCCGACGCAGCGCTTGCTGCAATCGGTGACCACGCTGAACGGATCGGTGCCGGTGCGCGACTTCACGCGCAGGCCGGCCACGTAGTACGGCTGGTCCGCCCCGCCCTGGTTGAGCTGGTAGCGCAGCGCCAGCTCGGCGTCGCCCACGCCCCTGCCGCTGGTCTCGAACACCTTGTCGACGCCGGTGCCGGTGAAAATCTCGCGGCTGACGGTGGAGTCGGAGCGGTACACATACGGCAGCTTCAGCTCCAGCTCGGCGCGGTTGGTCAAACCGTAGCGCAGGCTGACCGCGCCGGTCAGCGTGTTGCGCTTGACCTCGCGCACATCGACCAGGCCGATCAGCAAGGCCGGGATGATGGTGTAGCCGACCAGCACCACCCGGTTGCTCGACGAGTAGCCGAACTGCGCCGACGGCTCCAGCACCAGCCTGCCGCGCGGCGTGAGCACGCCGGGCTGCTCGAACAAGGGCGCCACCGCCGGCGGCTGGGCCGCCCCGCCCTGCGCCTGCGCCGCCGCGCACGCCAACACCCACAGCGCCACCGCGCCGCCCTGCCATCTTGCACCTCGCATCGCCGCCCTCCTGAGTCGCGTTCATTTCGGTCCCACCGCACCGCTCAGGGCATCGCGCAACAGGGTTTCGAAGTTGGCGGCCTTGAGCAACGCCAGGTTGCTGACGCTGGTGCTGATCGTGGTCTGGCTGCGGATGGCCTGGTCGCTGACGCTGTTCTGGATCAGCAAGGCGCCCAGTCCCGGCGCGGCCGGCAGCGCGTCGACCGCGTTGCCCGCACCGTTGCGCACCACCACCGCGGCCAGCGCATCGCCGGCCATCTGTGCTTCCGCAGCGCTCAACTTTGTCACATCGGCGATCGCGAAACGACTATTCGCTACAACACTGCCATTGATCGAAACCAAACGTTCGACACCTAGCGACACCACCAGGCCCGTGCCCAGCTCGTAGCCGCCGCGCGCCCGGTCCAGCCGGGCGTCGTCGACGGCGGTCCAGCCGTCGGTCGGGTCCGGCAAATCGCCGGCGTGGGCCGCCGCCGCGCAGGCCAGCAGCAGACTCAGGAAGCTGGTGCGCATGCGCGCCTCCGTTCAGTAGTTGCCGCTGCCGTTCTTGGGCAGCGTGAGGTCGGTCAGGCTGGTGCGGTCGATGCCCTCGCCCAGCGGCGCGCGCGGCGCCACGCGCCAGTCCGCCGCCTGGTTGAAGCGCGGCTTGCCCGGCCAGTTGTGGATCACGAACAGCAGCCGGTCCTGCCACAGCGCCTCGAAGTCGGCGCGCCGCACGGCGCGCGTGCCGCCGGACGGATCGCCCAGCAGCACGCGGTCCTGGTCCAGTCCCTTGATGACGACGAAATGGTCATAACCGTTTTCACGGATACGCACGATGGCGGGAAACGCCGCCTCGGCCAGCTTGTGCAGCGGCTGCTGGTAGCCGTCGGCGATGAAGCCCAGCGTGGCCAGGTAGCGCTTCATGTCCAGCAGCGAAAAGCCTTCGCGCCGTATCTTCTGCTGGTCGCCCTGCGCGTACATGGCGTCGAACACCTGGCGCTCGCTGACCGGCGTGTCGTAGTGAAAGCTGAGCAGCGTGGCCACCGCCGCCGAGCCGCAACTGAAATCGAATTGCTGGCGCACGGTGGCGCGGAAGCGCGCCTCCTTCAGGCTGGTGACGTGCAACGCGTAGCTGCCGCCCGCCACGCCGGGCAGGTCCGCCGCGCCGGCCTGGCCGCCAGCGAGCGCGGCCAGTACGATGATGCGTGCATAAGTGTTCATTGCACTCTCACGTTGATGATGGTGGCGTTCTGGATCAGCACATTGGCGCCCGAATTCTGTATCGCCACCGGCAGGCCGGAGGCATTGCTGAACGAGCCGCTGCTGATCGCGTTGGCGCCAGTGTAGACATTGACCGCCGTATTGCCGCTGACGGCGCCGTTCAGCTGCATATCGTTGTTGACCACCTCCGCGCCCGCGCGCTTGCCGGCCAGTGTGGCGGCCGGCACGGGGGCGGCGTCAAAGCCGGCGGGATCGGCCGCCGTGATGACGATGGCGTCCGGCAGCAGCGCCGGCCGGGATGGCGCGGGCCGTTGCGCCAGCGGTGGAATCACCGGCGCCGCCGCGGCCTGGCCGGCCAGCGCCAGCGCGGCGCATAAACTCAAGACTGGTCTGTGCATACCGTACTCCCTGTAAATGGCGGGATGCGACCGCACCCCGCCACCGTGTTACCTGCCGACCGACAGGTTGGACTGGACGTTGACGCTCTGCTGCACCAGCGAGGAGATGCCGCTGTTCTGCGACATGACCAGGATGCCGGCGGCCGACTGGCCGACGTTGCTCATGGTGTTGGACATGTTGAACGTGCCCGCCGACACCGAGACATCGCCGCCGGCGCCGCCCGTGCCGCCAGCCGCCGCGCCGCCGGTGGCCGCCCCACCGGTGGTGGTGCCGCCGCTGCCGCCCGCGCCGGCCGTGTTGCCGCCGCCGCCCGCACCGCCTGCCCCGCCGGCGCCGCCGGTCGAACTGCCATTGGTGGGATTGCCGTTGCTGGCCGTGCCGCCGGTGGCCGCGCCGCCCGCCGCGCCGGCGCCGCTCGTGTTGCTGGCCGCGCCGCTGCTGCCGCCGTTGCCGCCGGTCGCGCCCGCGCCGCCCGCGGCACCGGTGCGCATTAGCGCCACCGGTGCCGCCCTGCCGCCGCCGCCCGTGGTGGCGGTGGCGCCAGCACCACTTTCCGGTTTGCGTCACGCCCGCGCCGGCGCCGCCCCGCGCCGCTGGTGGCCGCGCCGCCTGCCGCGCCGTTACCGGCATTGCTGCCGCCCATACCCGCCGCGCCGGCTGCCGCTGGTCCCGCCCGCCGCACCAGCGCCGCCCGCGCCGCCGGTGGCGGTGCCGGTGCTGCTGGTCGCATTGCGGGCGATGCGGCCCCGCCGGTGCCCGGCCGCTGCCGCCGGTGGTCTGCGCGGGCCGGCGTCGCGGTGACCTCGGTGCCGCCAGGCGTGCCGACGCTATTGGACGACGACCGAGCCGGTGACCGCGCCGCCGCCGGTACTTGCCGTTGCTGAGGTGGCGGCACCGAGCCGCTGCCCGCCATGCCGCCCGTCGCGCCCGAACCGCCCATGCCGGCCATGCCGCCGGCGCCCACGTCGCTCGCGTTGCCCCCGTTAACCGGTCGCACCGCCGTTGCCGCCATTGCTGCCGGTGGCGCGCGCCGCTCATGCCGCCCGCGCCGCCGGTCAGGCCGCCGTTGCCGCCGCCCGCACCGCCACCGGCCGCCGCGCCGCTGGCGCCTGCCATGCGCCGCACCGCCGGTCGCCACTTCACCGGCCTCCCGCGCCGCCAGCTCCGCCCGCGCCCCCTGCGCCGCCAGCGCCGCTGGCCGCGCCCGAAGCGTAGCCGCCGCCACCTCCAGCGCCGCCGGTGCTCCCGCCCACCGCCGGCGAGCCGTGAGCGCTGCCGTTGGTAACGTTGCCGCCCATGCCGCCGGCCGCGCCGCTGCCGCCGTAGCTATCGCCGCCATAGCCGCCGGTGCCGGTCGCCGCGCGCCGGCCGTCGCCGCACCGCCCACGCCGCCGTAGCCCGCGCCGCCCATGCTGCCGGCGCTGTTGCTGGCGTTGTTGCCGATGTCGTGCACCGTGTTGCCGCTGACGGTGCCGGTCAGCGTGCTGTTGGCGTTGGCCGACGAGGTGTTGTACGCGTTGGTCAGCGACGAGGTGGCCGTGCCGCCGTTGTTGGCGGCGGCGGCGCCGATCTGGCTGGCCGCGCTGCCGCCGGTGCTGTTGTTATTGTTGTTCTTGTTGCTGCTGTCCTGGACCGCCGTGGCGGTGTCGCTTGCGTGCGCGCCGGCGCCGGACTGCGTGGTGGCCGTCGGCGGCGTGGTGGTTTGCGCATAAGCCGCGCTTGCGCCAAACGCCAGCGCGATCGCCGCGCTGATCAAAGTTTTCTTCATAGCTGCTCCCTACCTAACAAGGTGTACGGTTAATCGGATGGTGCCAGGGGACCGATCTCCCAGCCCTCCCCTCTTTCGCAAACTTGGTGCCACCACCCGCGCCGCACACGTAAACTGTTGAAAACACGGGACTATTCTCCAGCGCCGCCACACCGCTTGCGGACGCTGCGGCGCATCGCCGATCGCTGTCCGTCACACCGGTGTGACAGCGGAACACGCCGGCGCCTTCCGCGCCGGCGGCCAGCCCCTATTTCGACGCCGGCGGCGCGGTGTAACAGGTACGCGACGGCGCCCGGATGCCGTGCTTGGCCAGCAGGCGATACAGCGTCATGCGCGATACACCCAGGTCGCGCGCGGCCAGCGTGATGTTGCGGCCGGCGCGCAGCAGGCTGGCGTCGATGGCGTCGCGCTCGGCGCGGATGCGGGCATCGTCCAGCGGCGCCGTTTCGGCCGGCGCGCGGCCGGTGCTCAGGCCCAGGTCCTGCGGCAGGATCAGCCTTCCCTCGGCCATCACCATCGCGCGCCGCACACGGTTGAGCAACTCGCGCACGTTGCCGGGCCAGTCGTGGTCGCGCATCGCCTGCGCCGCACGGCCGCTGAAGCCCTTGACGTGCGGCGCCCGTTCGCTGGCATAGGTGTTGAAGAAGTGTTCGGCCAGCGGCAGCAGGTCCTCGCGGCGCTCGCGCAGCGGCGGCACGTCCAGCGCCAGCACGTTGAGGCGGTAGTACAGGTCTTCGCGGAAGGCGCCGCGCTCCACCGCCTGCGCCAGGTTGACGTGGGAGGCCGCGATCACCCGCACATCGACCGCGATGCTGCGCGTGGAGCCCAGCCGGTAGATGGTCTTCTCCTGCAGGAAGCGCAGCAGGTTGGCCTGCAGCTCCATCGGCAGGTCGCCGATTTCATCGAGGAAGATGGAGCCGCCCTGCGCCGTTTCGATCAGGCCGCGCTTTTCGCGCGCCGCGCCGGTAAAGGCGCCGCGCTCGTAGCCGAACAATTCGGACTGGATCAGCGAGGCCGGGATGGCGCCGCAGTTAATCGGCACGAATGGGCCGTCGCGGCGCGGCGAGTGAGCGTGCACGGCCTGCGCCGCCAGCTCCTTGCCGCTGCCGCTTTCGCCCCAGATCAGCACCGGCGCGCTGGCGTTGGCCACCTTGCCGATCTGCCGCCGCAGCCTGGCGATGGCGGCCGACTGTCCCGTCAACGCCGCTTCCTGCTTGCCATGGCGCGGGGCCGGCGGCGCGCGGCACAGCGTGGCGAGGCCGTATGCATGGCCCAGCGTCTGCCGCAGGCGCGGGATATCCAGCGGCCAGGTGTGATAATCGCCGCAATGGTCGTGCACCAGCTGCCGCCACGCGGACGACTCCAGCGCCGGCGCGTGCAGCGCCGCCACCCAGTGCATATGCCAGTGCTCGTGCAGGAAGTCGTCCAGCGCGGCGCGCAGCGGCTCGTCGTGCGCCTCCACCAGCAGCACGCCCAGCACCAGCGGGCGCGCCTTCAGGTGGTGGCGCGCCTCGGCCAGCGTGACCGCTTCGTATACCTCCCATTCCTCCACCGCGGCGTTGATAACCTCAGGTACGGCGGTGCTTCCGACCGCCAGGCAAAGTAGGTTTTTTTTCGTCATCCGGGTTGGACGAGGAAAGATGAGATAAGTTCAAGCTTGCCGTTTAAGCCAACACAAGAAGCTTGCCGCGCCATCGGCATCAATATAGAATGCCTGCGCAGTTTTTTTGACGAGGGGTATGCCAGCCTGTCAATAGTGAAAATAAGTTAAAAACAAAGACAGGAGCATCACATGAGCGACTTTCAACTGAAGCCGGCGGACTTGCCGAGCTGGAGCCAGCGCACCGCCTTGCGCGTCCTGGGCCTGTTCGGCTGGCGCATGCTGTATCGCCCGCTGCCCGGCCCGCGCGGTATCTGCGTGATCTATCCGCACACCTCCAACTGGGACTTCATGGTCGGCCTGTTCGGCAAATGGGCGCTGAACCTGCCGTTCCGCTGGCTGGCCAAGGATTCGCTGTTCAAGTTGCCGGTGCTGGGTAAATGGTTCCGCGCGCTGGGCGGCGAGCCGGTCGAACGCGGCACGCCGAGCGGCACCATCAAGCTGCAGGCGCAGCGCATGAACGCGGCCGACTGGTACTGGGTCGGCATCACGCCGGAAGCTACGCGCGGCTATCGCCCGAACTGGAAGAGCGGCTTTTACCATCTGGCGCTGGAGGCCAAGGTGCCGCTGGTGCTGGTGTATATCGATTATCCGAACAAGACGCTGGGCCTGGTCGATCACGTTTTCCTGACCGGCGACCAGGAGGCCGACATGGCCGCCATCCGCGCCGGCTTCGAAGGCCACCAGGGCCTGTATCCGAAGAACGCGGCGCCCATCGTGCTGCAGGAGCGCCGCGCCGATCCGCGCGACCAGGCTTAGGCCGCAGCCACCAGCATCACACCGGTGGCGGCGATCGCCGCGCCGGAGAGCTTCAATGCCAGCGCAGGGCTGACGCGGCCCAGCATCCTGCCGCCGTAGACCAGCAGCGCGCTGGCCGCCAACAGGCCCATGGCGCTTGCCGCCTCGGGCAGTTCGTGGCCGCGCATTGCCGTGCTGGAGCGCGAACGCGCCCACCATCACCGCGCCAGCGCCGCCGTCAGATGTGTATATTATATTTTCGGGCCGCCACCGCGATCAACACGCCCATCAACGCCACCGTCAGCGCGATACCCGTCTCCAGACCTGGAATCGCCAGCCCCGCCACGCCGGTCAGCACGCCCACCAGCACCATGCCCAGGAAGGTCGCCGGCAGCCAACGCGCATTGGACTGGCGCGCGCTCCACATGCCCACCGCCAGCATCGCCAACAGGTGATCGAGGCCGGTGAACGGATGGACGAAGCCGTCGAAGAAGCCATGCGTGTGCGCGCCGCCTCCCTGCGGATGGGCCGATGCGACGGCGCTAAGCAGTATCAGTGCGGCCGCCGCCGCGATGCGTTTGTGCTTCATTGGATCTCCTTGGGGGTTTGTCCGAGCAGTCCCTGCTCGCGGATGAAATCGATGACGGCGGCCACGCCGTCGCCGCTGCGCAGATTGGTGAACACGAACGGCCGCGCGCCGCGCTGCTGCTTGGCGTCGCGCGCCATCACATCGAGGTCGGCGCCCACGTGCGGCGCCAGGTCGGTCTTGTTGATGATCAGCAGATCGGAACGGGTGATCCCGGGACCGCCCTTGCGCGGGATCTTCTCGCCGCCGGCCACGTCGATCACGTAGATCGTCAGGTCCGACAGCTCCGGGCTGAAGGTGGCGGCCAGGTTGTCGCCGCCCGATTCAACCAGTATCAGATCAAGATTGGGGAAGTCCGCCTGCATGCGGGCGATGGCTTCCAGGTTGATCGACGCGTCTTCGCGGATCGCCGTGTGCGGACAGCCGCCGGTCTCCACGCCCATCAGGCGCTCGGCCGGCAGCGCGTCGGCGCGCAGCAGGATCTCCATGTCTTCCTTGGTGTAGATGTCGTTGGTGATGACGGCCATGTCGAAATGATCGCGCATGCCTTTGCACAGCATCTCGCACAGGGCGGTCTTGCCGGAGCCGACCGGGCCGCCGATACCGACGCGCAGGGGATTGGAAGTTGGTGTCATGTTTGGTTCTCTCTTCAGGATCGGTATAAACGGCTGTACTGCACTTCATGCTGCATCGACAGCAGCGACAGGCCGGGCGCCCAGTTGCACATGTCGTCGTCGGCGACGGTTTGCGCGTAGCGAGCGGCCGCTTCGATATCGGCCCGCAGCGACAGCAAAATGCGCTGGCCCGCCACCTGCCCCAGCGGCACGGATTTGACGCACACCAGCACCTGGTTCTCGGCCCAGGCGAACAGCATCGCCAGCAAGGCCGCGTCGTGCGGAATGTCCAGCGCGGCGACGGCGCAGGCGAAGGCTGTCGGCAAGGCGACTTCCGCCTCGCCCTGCAACCGCGCCAGCATCTCGGCATCGACGAAGCCCAGTTCCGCCACCAGCTTGGTCAGCGAATAGCCCATCTGGATGGTCTCGGCGCGGAACTCGGCGCTGTCGCGCGAGGCGATGAAGCGTTCGCTCCATTCGGCCGCGCCGCGCCAGTCGCGCCGCGACCAGGCCTGCATCAGGCGCCAGCACACCGGCGCCTCCCATTGCGCGACCACCTCGTGCAGATGCCGCACTATCCATGCGCGCGCGGTGGCGGCGTCGTGGACGATGCCGGTTTCCAGCGCCGCCTCCAGCCCCTGCGAATAGCTGTACGCGCCGATCGGCAAGGCCGGGCTGGCGAATTGCAGGAGGTTGAGCAGCGCGGAGGCCTGCATCATTTGGGATCGCCGGGACGGTGGATTTTCTGCCGCAGCGGAATCGGCGCCAGCGGATTGCCGTCGTGATGGTGCGAGTGCCCGCCGCCATACGCGCCGGACTCCGGCTCGAAGGCCGCCTTCTCCTCCACCACCGTCGCGCCCAGGCCGGCCAGCATCTCCTTCAGCACCGCGTCCGCGCGGATGCGCAGGAAGCCGTCGCCGACCTGCGCCTGCGTGTGGCGGTTCCCGAGATGGAAGGCGCAGCGCAGCAAGGTGTGCGCGTCGGCGCAAGTGATCTTGTAGGTCGGTTCCGGCGCAGCCACCACCTTGACCACGCGCTTGTCCTCGCCGGTCAGCAGGTCGCCGTCGCGCAGCACGGTGCCTCGCACGGTGAACACGGCGACGTCCTCGCCGGTGTCGAGCGTGGCCCGCAGGCGGCACTTCTCGCGCAATTCATATGGCAGCACCAGGCGCGCGGCGATGGCGTCGGCGTGGGGGATTTTTGTGTGCAGTGTCAGCATGGTCAGAACAGGAAATAGCGCTGCGCCATCGGCAGCACGGCCGCAGCTTCGCAGACCAGCAGCTCGCCGTCGGCGCGCACTTCATAGGTTTCGGGATCGACAGTCATCTTCGGCGTGGCGCCGTTGTGGATCATGTCGGACTTGCGCAGCGAGCGCATATTCTTGGCGACGATCAGCGTCTTGTTCAACTTGAGCTGGTCGCCGATGCCGGCGTCGAACGCCGCCTGCGAGACAAAGGTGAACGACTTCTTCAAGCCGCCGCCGAAGGCGCCGAACATCATCCGGTAATGCACCGGCTGCGGCGTCGGGATCGAGGCGTTCGGATCGCCCATCTGCGCGGCGGCGATCATGCCGCCCTTCAGAATCGTCGACGGCTTGACGCCGAAGAAGGCCGGCTTCCACAACACCAGGTCGGCGATCTTGCCCACCTCCAGCGAACCCACCGCGTGCGAGATGCCGTGCGTGATGGCCGGGTTGATCGTGTACTTGGCGATGTAGCGCTTGACGCGGAAGTTGTCGTTGCGCGAGGAGTCCGGCGCCAGCGGCCCGCGCTGCACCTTCATCTTGTGCGCGGTCTGCCAGGTACGCATCACCACCTCGCCGACCCGGCCCATGGCCTGCGAATCGGACGACATCATCGAGATCGCACCGATGTCGTGCAGGATGTCCTCCGCCGCGATGGTCTCGCGCCGGATGCGCGATTCGGCGAAGGCCACGTCCTCGGCGATGGCCGCGTCCAGGTGGTGGCACACCATCAGCATGTCCAGGTGCTCGTCCAGCGTGTTGACGGTGAACGGGCGGGTCGGATTGGTGGACGACGGCAGCACGTTCGATTCTCCCACCGCCGCGATGATGTCCGGCGCATGGCCGCCGCCCGCGCCCTCGGTGTGGAAGGTGTGGATGGTGCGGTCCTTGAACGCGGCCAGCGTGTCGGCCAGGTAGCCGCCTTCGTTGAGCGTGTCGCTGTGGATGGCGACCTGCACGTCCATGCGGTCGGCCACGGACAGGCAGTTGTCGATGGCGGCCGGCGTGCTGCCCCAGTCCTCGTGCAGCTTCAGACCGATGGCGCCGGCGCGCACCTGCTCTTCCAGCGGCTCGGGCAGCGACACATTGCCCTTGCCGAGAAAGCCCAGGTTCATCGGGAAGGCGTCTGCCGCGCCCAGCATCGCGTGCAGGTGCCACGGCCCCGGCGTGCAGGTGGTGGCCGAGGTGCCGGCGGACGGCCCGGTGCCGCCGCCTATCATCGTGGTCACGCCGCTCATCAGCGCCTCCTCGATCTGCTGCGGGCAGATGAAGTGGATGTGCGTGTCGACGCCGCCGGCGGTGACGATCATGCCTTCGCCGGCGATGATCTCGGTGGCGCCGCCGATGGCCATCGTCACATCTGGCTGGATGTCCGGGTTGCCGGCCTTGCCGATGGCGGCGATCATGCCGCTTTTCAGGCCGATGTCGGCCTTGACGATGCCCCAGTGGTCGACGATCACCGCGTTGGTGATCACCGTGTCCATCACGTCGGCGGCCACGCGCTGCGACTGGCCCATGCCGTCGCGGATCACTTTGCCGCCGCCGAATTTGACTTCCTCGCCATAGGTGGCGTAATCGTGTTCGATTTCGATAAACAGTTCGGTATCGGCCAGGCGGATGCGGTCCCCTTTGGTGGGGCCGAACATTTCCGAGTAGGCGCGGCGCGAGATTGTAACCATGTCAGCCTTTAGGTGGATTGGGGTCCAGCTTGCCCATTACTTTGCCATTGAAGCCGAACACCTTCTGGTCGCCGCCCAGCTTCACCAGTTCCACCGTGCGCTGCTGGCCCGGTTCGAAACGGACGGCGGTGCCGGCGGCGATATTCAGCCGCATGCCGTAGGCCTTCCAGCGCTCGAACTTGAGCTCCGTGTTGACTTCAAAAAAATGAAAATGCGATCCGACCTGCACCGGCCGGTCGCCCTGGTTGGTCACCACGACGGTCGCGGTGGCGCGGCCTTCATTGAGGCCGATCTCGCCCTCTTCGAGCATGTATTCACCTGGGATCATGGCGATCTCCTTTACGGGATGGGGTTGTGGACGGTCACCAGCTTGCTCCCGTCGGGGAACGTCGCTTCGACCTGGATGTCGGGGATCATTTCGGGGATGCCTTCCATGACGTCGGCGCGCGTAAGGATGCGCGTGCCGTCGGACATCAGCTGCGCGACGGTTTTGCCGTCGCGCGCACCTTCCATGATGGCGCAGGTGATCAGCGCCACCGCTTCCGGGTAGTTCAACTTCAGGCCGCGCGCGAGGCGGCGCTCCGCCACGATGCCGGCGGTGAAAATCAGCAGTTTGTCTTTTTCTCTTGGTGTCAGGTCCATGGGTGTCTCTCAGGTTTGCCAGATGCGCGGCGTGACGGCCGCGCGCCCCAGCAGGTGCGGGCGCACGCGGCGCCAGACGGTGAGCATCAGGCGGCGCGCGGTCTCGCTGTCGTCGCCCAGGTGGCGCGCGACCAGCACGCCCTTGGTTTGCGTGACGCCGAAACCGTGGTCGCCGTCAGCCTGGATATCGGCGCGGATCTCGGACAGCACGGCGGCGGGCAGCGGCTTGCCGGCGGCGATCAGCGTGGCGCAGACAGTCCTGCCGTTCAGCGCCAGCGGGCTGTCGAGGCGGCCGCCCAACATCGCGCCTTGCTCCCACCAGATCAATTTGCCGTCGCGGCGGATGCTGCTGCGCTGGGCCACGGTGCCGGTGTTGAAGCTTTCGCCCGAGCCGCGCCGGCCCATGCAAAGGATCTCGCAGCCGATGTACGTGGCGCCTTCGGCCAGTTCGATGTGCTGGTCCAGCACCACGTTAGCGGTATCAAAAAAGATGGTCTCTTGCGGCAGCCATTCGAGTGCGGCGCCCGCGCCCACGGCCAGGCGCACGTGCTGGCGCGAGACCTTGCCGTTGGCCTTGTACCACTTGGCGGCGCCCGGCGTGGTGATGAAGGCATGCGCCTGCGCGCCCACGCCGACGTCGATCGCCAACTGGTCGCCGCCCACCACGCCGCCCGGCGGATGGACCACGATGGCGTGGCACACCTTGGCGTCCTCCGGGTACAGCGCCTTCTGCACGCGCAGCGGGCCATAGTGCCGGTTGTCGAACAGGCGCGTGGTGCCGCCATCGTCGGCAAAACCGAGCGTGAGGCTGGCCTGCCATGCGCCAGGGCCGGCGGCGAGTTCTCTGGATGCGGTGGTATCGGGCATGGCTAACGTAATGCAATCGTCATGCCAGCCGAATCGCGCGCCACAGGCGATGTAAAGACTTATTTCGCACCAAAGCGAGTCTTGCGCACCATGATGGTGCACGTCTGATGCATCAAGTTTTACTTTTGTCTTTTTTGCTTGTAAAATAAGCACCATTTTTCATTTCCGACCAAGGACTAGCAATGCGCTTCCCGACTTTTGCAGCCGCTGCGGCGGTTGCCCTGGCACTGGCCCCGGCCGCACACGCCACCGGCTTCGGCTCCAACCTGATCGCCAACGGTAACGCCGAAACCGGCAACACCACCGGCTGGAACACCACGTCGGCATTCACCGTGGTGCAGTACGGCGCCAGCGGCGGCTTCCCCTTCCCGGCCGATCCAGGTCCGTCCGACCGCGGCACCTACTTCTTCGCCGGCGGCGACAGCAACGCCAAGTCCACCGCCACCCAGACCATCGACCTGTCTTCGCTGAGCGCAGCGATCAACACCGGCGCCTCGCGCTACGATCTGTCGGCCTGGCTGGGCGGCTACTCGTCGCAGAACGACAACGCCAAGCTGACCGCCACCTTCTTCGGCAGCGGCGGCGCCGTGCTGTCCAGCGCCAGCCTGGGTCCCGTCTCCAATTCGGAACGCGGCAACCAAACCGGCCTGCTGCTGCGCGACACGCAAGGCTACATCCCGGTCGGTGCGCTCAATGTCGGCATCACGCTGACCATGACCCGCGAAGCCGGCTCGTACAACGACGGCTACGCCGACAACCTGTCCTTCGCGGTGGCCGCCGCGCCGGTGCCGGAAGCCGACGCCTACGCCATGCTGTTGGGCGGCCTGGCCTTGCTGGGCGTGGTCGCCAAGCGCAAACAGCGCAAGGCTCAAGCCTGATCATTGCGCCGTAATCAAGGGAGCTTTGCGCCGCGCGGCCTGTTTGCGCGCGGTACCCGTCCCCATACTGTTTGCTCCCCTATTTGATTAAGTGAGCACAGTATGAAAATATTCGTCACCGGCGCGGCGGGCTTTATCGGCGGTTCCATCGCAGCGGGCCTGGTGCGCGCGGGCCATCAGGTGGTCGGCCTGGTACGCAAGCCGGAACAGCTGGAGGAACTGGCCTCGATCGGCGTGACCGGCGTGGTCGGCACCCTCGACGACCGCGACCTGTTGATCGCCCAGGCCAGGGCGGCGGACGCCGTCATCAACGCCGCCAGCAGCGACAACCGCGCCGCCGTCGAAGCCTTCGTCGACGCGCTGGCCGGCAGCGGCAAGGTGTTCCTGCACACCAGCGGTTCCAGCATCGTCGGCGACGCCTCCGGCGGCGAGGCCACGGACCGCATCTATTTCGAAGACCAACTCCCCGCCCCCACCGCCGACAAGGCCGCGCGCGTCGCCATCGACGACCTGGTGCTGGCCGCCGCCGGCAAGGGCGTGCGCTCGGCGGTGCTGTGCAATACGCTGATCTACGGCGACGGCGCGCTGCCGCGCGACAGCGTGCAGCTGCCACGCCTGATCAAGCAGGCCCGCAAGAGCGGCATCGTGCGCCACGTGGGACGAGGCCTGAACATCTGGTCCAACGTCCACATCGACGACGTGGTCGACCTGTATCTGCTGGCGTTGGAAAAGACCGAGGCCGGCGCGTTCTACTTCGTCGAAAGCGGCGAGGCGTCGTTCCGCGACATGAGCGCGGCCATCGCCCGCGCGCTGGGTCTGGGCGAACCGCAGGACTGGCCGCTGGAACAGGCCAAGGAGGAATGGGGCTACGAGATGGCCTCCTATGGCCTGGGCTCCAACAGCCGCGTGCGGGGGCAGCGGGCGCGCACCCAGTTGGGCTGGAAGCCGCATGGCCCGTCGGTGTTCGACTGGATCGCCAAGCAGTGATTGCTTTTTAAATAAAATTCCGCTACCGTGTGGGCGGGGCGGATCCTTCAAGCCGGCCTGTCTTTGCTTCGGCAGGGACAGCCTCTACGGGGCTACCCCGTGGGATGTTTAATGTTCAGCACTTCGCCGCATGAGCGCCGTTGCGCTACCGCGCAAGACAGCTCACGCATCACGAGACTCGTTGAAGGCTCTCCGCTCCTTTCACTACGCATGACGATTGCAAAACTTACCGCGTTGGCGCTGGCCGACACGATGCTGGCTTCGGACGGCAGCGTGGAAAAGCTGATTGCGGCATGCGGCCGCGTATTCGGCGCACCGCAGCCGTGGGCACCGAAGCTATGCGCGGCGCTCAGCGAACGGACCGGCGACAACTTCCATTACTTCAGCCGGCGCGAGATCGCGGACATCCTGCTGCACCTTCTCGGCCACGACTACAACGACGAAGAAGAGCGGCCCGTCATCGCACTGCCAGCGGTGCGGCGCTATTGCATCGACCCGCCGATACGCCCGCCGCAGGCCGAGTGGTCCGCCGCGCTGGCGCTGCCGGAACTGCCCACGGTGGGCGCGCTGGCCGCCTGGCTGGACGAACCGGTGGGCGCGCTGGACTGGTTCGCCGACCAATGGCGCGTTGAGAGCGGCCAGCAATCGCGCCTGCAACACTACCGCTATCGCTGGGTGCCGAAGCGCAGCGGCGGCCTGCGCCTGATCGAGATCCCCAAGGCGCGGCTGCGGCGCATCCAGCAGAAAATCCTCCGTCAGCTTCTGGACCGCTTGCCGCCACATCCGGCCGCACACGGCTTCCGGCGCGGACGCTCCTGCGTCACGCACGCCGCGCTGCACGCGGGCCGGCGCATCGTCATCCGCATGGACCTGAAGGATTTTTTCCCGAGCATTCAATACTCACGCATCCACGCGCTGTTTGAAAAGCTGGGCTACTCGCCGACCGTCGCCGGAACGCTGGCGCGGATCTGCGTCAACCGCGCGCCGCGCGGCGTGTTCAGCGATCCGATGGAAGGCGGCTCGCTGCCGTGGGCCGAGCGCCAGGCCCTGAAGTCGCACCATCTGCCGCAAGGCTCCCCTTGCTCGCCCGCGCTGGCCAACCTGTGCGCCTACCGGCTCGACATGCGCCTGCAAGCGCTGGCGCAGTCGCTGGGCGCGTCGTACAGCCGCTATGCCGACGACCTGGCGTTTTCGGGAGATCAGGATTTTGCGCGCACCGCGGAGCGGTTCCATATCCAGGTCGCCGCGATCACGCTCGAAGAAGGCTTCCGCGTTCACCCGCGCAAAACGCGGCTGATGCGCGAAGGGACGCGCCAGCAGGTGACGGGCGTGGTCGTCAACACCCATCCCAACATCGCGCGCGACGAATACGACAGGCTCAAAGCCACGCTGACCAACTGCGCGCGGCATGGTCAGGCCACCCAGAACCGCGACAGCCATCCCAACTTCCGCGCCTACCTGGCCGGCAGGATTTCCTACGTGGGGATGGTCAACGCGAACCGGGCGCTTAAATTGAGGCGCCTGTTCGACGCCATCGCGTGGCCGGCCTGAGCGCGTCCGCTCACTTTTTCTGCGTGGCGTCGAAGGCCTTTACCAGGTCGCCGTCGGGCATGCCCGGCAGCGGAACGGCCTTGCCGTTGAAGGTCAGCTTGCCCTGACGGATTTCGATGGCCGAGCGCAGTTCCCCCTTGTCCATCACCGCGAAGCCTTCGTTCACCAGTTTTCCGATCACAACGGCGGCGATGTTCTTGCCCGCCGCCTCGATCTGTTCGGCGGCATTCGGCGCCGACGCATCCACCTGCTTGGCGCCCATCAGGCGCGACACGTCGTTGACCATGGCAACCGGCAGGCGTACGTCAAGGCGCGCGATGATCTTCCTGCCAAAACCCACCGGCGAGCTGAAATCGGCGTCCACCACCTTGTCGAAATCGATGCGGCCCTTGATCGACGCCGTATTGCCGCGATAGCTGGCGCTGATATCGTCGATCACCACGCTGGCGCCGCTCGTCACCATGTTCTTGCCGAAGGCCTTCATGGTCCTCAGCATCAGCTCTGTCTGGGCATCTTCCGGCAGGCCGCTGCCCTGCACCTTTTTCAATTCGCGATCGACGTCCTCCAGCGCCTGCGCCGGCAAATTCACCACGCGCAGGCCGATATTGGCGTGCTCGATGGGCGCGCCGCCAAACAAGATCGACTTGATCGAGAAACCGTAGTTCACATCGGCCTTCTTGCCGTGGAGCGCAACGCCGAAGGCCGCGGACATGTCGTCCAGCCGCAAGGTCTCCTTGAATTCCGAACTTCCCGGCGCCGTTCCGCGTACCACCACCGAGCCCACTTTCATCACGCCGTTGCCGTACCAAAGGCCGTCCTTCACGCGCGACTGCTTGAAGTCCATCGACATCTTTTCAAGCGTGCCGCTGGTCGCAGTGCCGAGGATGGACAACGAGGGCCACGTCGCAATGGTGCCCATCGTGGTGCCGGCTTTGTTGACGACGCTCCTGGCATTGAGTTCGGCCCACGAAAACGCCACCGCATTTTCGTCCAGATAGGTGTGCGGCGCCAGCTTCGCCACGTAAGCGACCTGTCCTTTCGGGCCGGCGGCGCGCTGCATCGCGAATATATGCTCGTTGCCGAACACCTCTTTCAGCTTGGGGCGCAGCGCCGGCGAAAATTCGAGTTTCGAAAAAATCTCCAGCCGCTTCACGGTGTCCGTCTGAGCACCCACGGCCGCGCTGATTTCCTTGCCGGCGGCGGCGACGGCTTCGATGAAGGAGGACTTGACCCGGGCAGCCTGCGCGACCGGCGCCGGTACGACGGCCGGCGGCATCTGCTCGATGGCCTGGATGGAGGTATGCGCCAGCAAGGCGCCGGCGATGGCTACTGCGAGTATCGATTTTTTCAACGTGCTGCCCGAAGAAAGTGGTTATGGTAGGGCCGCGATTCTACCTAACCACCTCGGTTCGGAAATACACACTTTGTCACGGCCCCCATTACATCTGGGAGAGCTTAGTCCAGGTTGGGATAAGGGCTCTTGCCGCCTTCGGCGATGAAGGTGTCGATGCGCGCCTCCAGCACCGGCAGCGGCACGGAGCCCAGTTGCAGCACCGTGTCGTGGAAGGCGCGGATGTCGAACTTCGATCCCAGCGCCGCCTCGGCCTTCTTGCGCGCGTTGATGATGCTCATCTCGCCCAGGTAGTAGGACAGCGCCTGGCCCGGCCACGAAATGTAGCGGTCCACCTCCGTCTCGATCTCGTGGTCCGACAGCGCGGTGTTGTCGTGCAGGTAGTCCTGCGCCTGTTTGCGGGTCCAGCCCTTGCTGTGGATGCCCGTGTCGACCACCAGCCGCGACGCGCGCCACGCCTGGTAGCTCAACATGCCGAACACCTCGTACGGCGTTTCGTACATGCCCATCTCCACGCCCAAGCGCTCCGAGTACAGCGCCCAGCCCTCGCCATAGGCCGAGATGTAGGCGTTGCGGAACGGTGGACGGCCCTTCTGCTCCATCGCCACCGGCATCTGGAAGGCGTGGCCCGGCGCCGATTCGTGCAGCGTCAGCGCCGGCATCGAGTACAGCGCGCGCGCCGGCAGGTTGTAGGTGTTGACCAGGTAGACGCCCGGACCACCACGGCCCGAGGTGTAGAACGGCGCCTGGTCGTCCGGCACCGGGATCACGGCGAAGCGGCGGCGCGGCAGGTAGCCGAAGTACTGGCCGACCTTGGCGTCGAACTTCTTGGCCACCCAGGCGGAGCGCATCAGCAGCTCTTCCGGCGTCTTGGCGTAGAAGCGCGGATCGGTGCGCAGGAACTGCAGGAAGGCCGGCAGGTCGCCTTCGAAGCCGGTCTGCTTGATCACGTCCTGCATCTCGCCGCGGATCTTGGCCATCTCGCTCAGGCCGATCTTGTGGATCTGGTCCGCGCTCATCGAGGTGGTGGTGAATTCGACGATCTTCGACTGGTAGTAGGCCTTCCCGTCCGGCAGGCTCTCGGCCGCCAGGTCGGTGCGCGCCTTCGGCACGTACTCCTCGCGCATGAACTTGAGCAGCTTGGCGTACGACGGCAGCACCCAGGCCTGGATCGCCTTCACGCCCTCGGCGCGCAGCGCCTCCTGCTGCGCCGCCGGCATGGTGGCCGGCATGGTCTTGAACGGCAGGTAGAACACCGTGTCCTGCGGGGTCTTGGCGTCGGTGACGGAGGTGATCGACGAATCGCGGCCAATCAGCGTGACCTTGGGCGGCGTGAAGCCGCGCGCCAGGCCGGCGCGCATATTGTCCATCTCCTCGTCGAAGTAGCGCGGGGTGTCCGCCAGCTGCTTGAGATAGTCGCGGTACTGCTTTTCATCGGTCAGCGGCTTGCGCGCGCCGGACGCCATGTTGGACCAGAAGGCCGTATCGGCATTGAGCGGCTTCTCGTATTCGCGGAACACCTGGCCGGCGATCAGCGCGGCGATCTGCGCCTTGTAGACCTGGTAGTTGATGCGCTCCGATGCCGACAGCTTGTCCTGCGAAATGCCGTCTAGCTTTTTCATCACGCCCTGCCAGTACGCCAGCCGCTGCTTCTGGGTGGCGGCGTCGATGCGCGGCAGCGATGAGGACACGCCGTTGTCGTCGTCCTCGTCCTCTTCCTGTTTCTGGCTGATGCGCCACTTCCACTCCTGGGTGTAGATGGCTTTGAACTGCGCGTCGGCGGGGCCGGGCTTGACGGCCGGCGCCGGAGCGGCTTGGGTGGCGGAGACGGCTAACAGCATGCATGCGCCGGCGATGGCGGCGCTGAACTTCTTTTCCATAACACTCCAGTGGGAAGGGTTGATTACATGTCCAGCAGATTACGGTGTTCGCGCAACAGCGCGGTGAAGGCCTCGCCGTTGAGGGGGCGGCTGAAGAAGTAGCCCTGCATCTCGTCGCAACCGCGCTCGGTGAGGAAGCGCACCTGCTCGCGGGTTTCGACGCCCTCCGCGATCACCCGCATGTTGAGGTTGTGCGCCAGCGAGATCACCGACAGCGCGATGGCCGCGTCGTTGGCGTCGGTGGTCACGTCGTCGACGAAGGATTTGTCGATCTTCAGCACGTCGATCGGGAAGCGCTTCAGGTAGCTCAGGCTCGAATAGCCGGTGCCGAAATCGTCCAGCGAGATGCTGACGCCGATGTCCTTCAGCCGGCGCAGCGCGGCCACCGCCTTGTCCGGATCGCCCATCACCGTGCCCTCGGTGATCTCCAGGCCCAGGTACTCGGGCGCGATGCCGAACTTGCGCAGCGTGCTCTCCACATACGGCACGGTGGCGTCGTTGGCGAACTGGCCTGCCGCCAGGTTGACCGACACCTTGATGTCGCCCAGCCCCTGGTCGTGCCACACCTTGATCTGCGCGCACACGCTCTCCAGCACCCATTCGCCGATCGAGTTCACCAGGCCGTATTCCTCGGCCAGCGGGATGAAGCGGTTCGGCGGCACCTTGCCCAGCACGACGTTATCCCAGCGCAGCAGCGCCTCCGCGCCCAGCATGGCGCCGGTCTTCAGGCACATTTGCGGCTGGTAGTGCACCTCGAACTCGTCGCGCGCGATGGCGCCGCGCAGCTGTCCCTGGATCGCCAGCTTGTCGCGGATTTCCGCGTCCATGCGCTCGGTGAAGAAGGCGTAGTTGTCGCGGCCGATCTCCTTGGCGCGGAACAGCGCCGTGTCGCCGTTGCGCACCAGCTCATCGAAGCTGTCGCCGTCGGTCAGGCTCACGGCGATGCCGATGCTGGAGGTGACGGTGATCTGCTGGCCGTCGATCATCAGCTCCTTGCGCAGGCCGCCCAGGATCTTCTGCGCCAGCGCCATCGTCGCGCCCAATTGGACGTCGTCCGGCACGATGATCTGGAATTCGTCGCCGCCCTGGCGGGTGACAATGTCGCCCTCGCGCACGGTCTCGTTGAGGAACTTCGACACCACCTGCAGCGCCTTGTCGCCGACGTCGTGGCCGTAGGAGTCGTTGATGCTCTTGAAGCGGTCCAGGTCCAGGCACATGACGGCCACGCAGCGGTGCTCGCGCTTGGCCGTGGCCAGCGTCTGCTCGAAGCGCTGGCGCGCCAGCAGGCGGTTCGGCAGGCCGGTCAGCGCGTCGTGGTTGGACAGGAAGTCGATCAGGTGCTGCTCGGCCTTGCGCTCGGTCAGGTCCATGAACACCGCCACGTGGTTGATCACCTGGCCCTGTTCGTCCCTGACCACCGAGGCGCTCAGCAGGCCGGGATAGGTGTCGCCGCTCTTGCGGCGCGCCAGCACCTCGCCCGACCAGTGGCCGGTCTTGACGATGGACTGCGCCATCAGCTCGAAGGACTTGGCGTCCGGCTCGCCGGCGTGCAGCAGGGCCACGCTCTGTCCCACCACTTCGTCCGCGCTGTAGCCGGAGATCTGCGTGAAGGCGGGATTGGTGGCGACGATGCGCCCATCGCGGTCGGTGACGACGATGGCGTCCTGCGTGGCCTCGAACACCTGGCTGGAGAGCCGCATGAACTCCTCGTTGGCGCGGCGCTGCTCGACCTCCTTTTCCAGCGACGCGGCCAGCGCGGCCAGCTCGGTGGTGCGCTCGGCCACGCGCTCCTCCAGCAGCGCGCGCTCGGCGGCCAGCGCCTGCTGGGCGCGGCCCAGCCGCACATGGGCGTCGGTGCGGGCCAGGATCTCCTCGGCCTGGAACGGCTTGGCGATGAAGTCCACCGCGCCCAGCGCGAAGCCGCGCACCTTGTCGTCGGTGTCATGCTGGGCCGAGAGGAAGATCACCGGCACCTGGCTCAGCTCCGGCGATGCCTTCAGGCGGCGGCACACCTCGAAGCCGTCGATGCCGGGCATGCGGACGTCGAGCAGGATCAGTTCCGGCGGGCGTGACTGCGCGGTCCACAGGGCCAGTTCGCCGTTGGGCGCCTGGCGCACGTAGTAGCCCGCTTCCGTCAGCAGGTCGCTCAGCAGTTTGAGTGAGGCCGGCGTGTCTTCCACGATCAGCACTTCGCCCTTGGTGTGTTGTTCCGACAAATCCCGATGCATGTAAAACTCTCTCGCCTGGTTTGCTGCAGCTATCATATACCCGTCAGGCTTGCGCCTCCAGTTCGTTGTCCGCCTCGTCCAGCAAACCGCAGAGCTGCGGATACTGGTGCAACCGTATCATGTGCTCGATGCGCTCGACCACCTCCGCCAGCTCCAGCGGCAGGGGCGCCAGCAACAGCGCCACGCGCGGCAGGTTCAGTTCCTGCAGCGCGGTCTTGAGCTGCTGGCGCAGCGCCGGTTCCAGCAATCCCAGGTCGGCGCGCGACAGCGGCGGCGGCAAGGGCTGGCGCGCGCTGTGGTGGCGGCGCATGAACTGCAGGCCCAGTTGCTGCTCCAGCACCGCGTACAGCTGCTCCTGTTCCACCGGCTTGCGCATGAATTCATCGGCGCCCGCCGCCAGCGCCTCCTCGCGTTCCTCGGCGTAGGCGGACGCGGTCAGCATCACCACGCGTGGCTGCGGGCCGGCGGCGTTGGCGCGGATCTGGCGCGTCGCGCTCAAGCCGTCCAGCGCCGGCATGCGCCAGTCCATGAACACCAGGTCCGGCCGCCAGACGTCGACCATGGCCAGCGCCTGGGCGCCGTCGCCCACCACCGCCACCTCGAAGCCCAGCGGCTGCAGCAGGTTCTCCAGCAGCGCGCAGCCGTCGGCGTTGTCGTCGGCCACCAGGATGCGGCGGCCGCGCTGCGGCGGCGCCAGGGCGGCCACCTCGTCGTCCTCGCCGAGGACCGGTGCGCTGTCGGCCACCTGCACCGTGATCGCGAAGCGGAAGGTGGCGCCGGCGCCGGGCGCGGACTGCACCGTCAAGTCGCCGCCCATCAGCTGGACGAATTCGCGCGAGATGGTCAGGCCCAGGCCCGTGCCCTCATGCGCGCCGGGGCCGTCGGCCTGGATGAACGGCTCGAAGATGCGCGCCTGGTCGGCCGGCGAGATGCCCGGGCCGGTGTCGATGACGGCGAATTCCAGCTCGCAGCCGTGGGGCGCGTTGCGCATCGCGCCGCGCACCCGCAGCGTGACCTTGCCCTGCCCCGTGAACTTGACCGCGTTCGACATCAGGTTGAGCAGCACCTGGCGCAGCTTGGTGCCGTCCACGCGGGCGCCGGCGGGCAGACCGGCGGCGTCCAGATCCAGCTCCACGCCGGTCTGGCCGGCGCGCATGCTGACCATGTCCATCACTTCCTGCAGCATGTCGTGCAGGCCGACCACCTCGGTCTGCAGGCTGGCGCGGCCCGCCTCGATCTTGGACAGTTCGAGGATGTCGTTGATCAGTGTGAGCAGGTGCTGGCCGGAGCGGTGGATGATGGCCAGGTTGCGCTTCTCCTCCGGCAGCATGTTCTTGGAGTCGGCCATCAGGCGCGAGAAGCCGATCACGGAATTGAGCGGTGTGCGCAGCTCGTGGCTCATGTTGGCCAGGAAGATGCTCTTGGCCTGGTTGGCCGCCTGCGCCTGCAGCACCGCCACCGACAGCGCGTTGGTGCGTTCGGCCACCAGGTCTTCCAAATGGATGCGGTGGCGGCGCAGCTCCTGCTCGGCCACGCGGCTGGCGGTGACGTCGTAGTTCACGCCGACCATGCGCGCAGGGTGACCCTCGGCGTCGCGGAAGATCATGGCGTCGCCCTTGATGTAATGGACCGAGCCGTCGGCCCAGACCACGCGGAACTCGACGTCGAATTCCGCCGTGCCCTCCAGCGCCTGGCGCAGCAGCGCCTCGGTGGGGATGGCGTCGTCGGGATGCATCATGCTGCGCCACAGCTCGAACGGCCGCGCCACCTTGCGCCCCTCGATGCCGTGCAGGCGGTACATCTGCTCGTCCCACACCACTTCGTCGGTGAGGATGTTCCAGTCCCAGATGCCGATCGCCGCCGCGCTGCTGGCGATCTGCAGGCGCTCCTCGCTGGCGTGCATGGCGACGAAGCGGCTGTCCATCAGGCGCACCATCTCGCGGATCGAGCCGTTCAGGGTTTTCAGCTCGCCGAAGAACCAGTCGGTGGGCGGCAAGGCGCCGGGATTCTGGCCGGCCTTGACGTTGGCGGCGTAGCGTTCGATGGTGGTCAGCGGCTTGAGGATCAGCTGCCACAGCAGCAGGTAAAGGCTCAGCACCAGCGTCACGTCGAGCACGAAGATCATGCCGGCGATGGTGTACAGGCGCTGGCGCAGCTGTTCGATCAGGCCGGCCGGCGAGGCGAACACGGTGATCGTGCCGATGTTCTGGCCGCCGGCGACGATGGGCCGCTCCTCGAACAGCAGCTCGGGATTGTCGGGCATGCGGGTGGCGGACACCAGCTGCGCCTGGTCGTTGCGGGTGATGATGAAGGGATGGTTGCTGGCCACCGGCGCCACCGCGCTGGCGTACAGGTCGCGATTGCTCAAGCCGCTCTTCATGATGGTGACGATCTGGGTCTCGTCGAAGTTCCAGGCCGGCAGCGCCACGGCGGCCGACAGCTCGTCGGCGCTGTTGGCCAGCGTTTTGTGCAGCTGCTCCCAGCGCTGGGCGCGTTCGACCTGGTAGAAGTACAGCGCGAAGGTCGTCAGCACCAGCGTCACCACGGCGGTGAGCGTGACGCTGACGAACACGGCGATTGATACTCTTCCTGCGCGGCGGGCAAGTCGGTCCAACATCGGAAAACCATTCTTTTGGGGTTAGTCTGCGGAGCTTCGGCTTAAATCATAGGTTCAAACCGACCCGAAGTCCATGCATTTAATTGCCCAAAAGGATTAAATTACAGAAACGGCAAGTTTTTACACAATCATGCAACATCCTTGACGGTTTGCAAATGGTCGCAGGCGATGGCCGTGCTCAGGAACAGCTGCCGGTTCAACTCCGGCGACGCCGCCCGCTTATTTCGGGTCCGTGCATTCTGGCTTGGTCCTGTCGCAGAGCTCCTGCTCAGTGTAGCTGATTCTCTCGCTCAAGGTGAAGCCGAAGGAATGGTTCTGGTTGAAGAAATTAAACGAAAACGGGGTGTAATGCAGCGTCGCGGAGCCGGGGCTGTGGGTATAGTCGGATTCTTTGATCTGTGGGTTGATCGTCATGTTGATGCCAGCGCTGGTATTGAGCAGATAGCTGAAATTGTTGACGATATAGCTACCATAATCGACGCCGTCGAATACATACTGCCCCGGCTTGATGGCGTTGATCAGCCCGAACAATTGCAGCTTACCGAAGTTGTCCTTGTCGCTGATCTGCGCGGCGGCGTTGTTGGCGATCTCGATGGCTGCGCCGCCGACCCGGTTGGCGGCATAGCGGTCGATGAAGCCGCCCAGCACGGGTATCCAGCTCAGGCTGCTTGAGCAAGACGTGTTCTGCGTCGGATTCAACTGGGCCTGGGTTACCTGCTGGATCGTGCCGTTGACCGGGTTATACAGGAAGGTGAAAGCGATCGAGTTCAGCCTGATATCGGTGGTGCAGCTGACCGACAGGCCGTTCCACGACCTGCGGCCGGTCACGCTGGCAGAGTAGCTGGGGCCGGAAAACGCCACTTGCAGCAAGCCCGATTGGGCCGAAATGCCCAGATTGATCGGTCCGCCCAAGTTACCGCCGTTGAACGTGACGCCCGCCTCGCTGCTCGCTTCCTTCGCCATCCGGTCGTTCAGGTCAGACGCCAGCTTGCCGGTGAAGTTATCCAGGGAAGTGTTCAGGGCGCCCAATGGCCCGCCGGATTTCATCACAGCGGTCATGGTTTCCGGTACCGAGACGCTGCGGCCGTCAAAGGAAAGGGTGCCGATAAAAGCGCCGTTATCGAACCAGCGCGCGTAGCGCGCGGCTTGCGCCGCACCGGTTGCGCCCAACAGGGCGAGTGCCGCCGCAGCCGCGGTCAGGGATTTCATTGAGATCAGAGTCATGGGATTTATCGCTTTGAAATAAATGTAGAAAAGGTAGCTGTCGACGCGATCCAACCGAGTCCAGCCTTAAAAATTCTACAATAATGTCAATTAAACAAAGTCACCAATTGTAACTTCCTGTCATTTATTTGCATCGACGCTCGCTCAACCCGGCGCAGACTCCCCCTGCAACGCCTCGCAGGCCAGCGCCGTGCTGAGGAACAGCTGCCCGTTCAGCTCGCGCAGCAGCGCGGTGCCGCGCAGCCGGTCCAGCACCGGGCCCTTCACCTCGGCCAGATGCAGGCCGATGCCGCGCCGCTTGAGGCGCTGGTTCAGCTCGGCCAATTCGTACAGCGCCGTGGTGTCGATCGAGCTCACCGGCGACATCACCAGCACCAGGTGGCGCGCGCTGGCGTGGGTGGCCAGTTCGCATTCGATGCGCCCGGCCACCGCCTCCATATTGCCGAAGAACAGATTGGCGTCGATGCGCAGCACCAGCAGCTCCGGCCTGGTTTCGACCGGATAGCGCTCGACGTTGCGGAAATGCTCGGTGCCGGCGATGCGGCCCAGCACCGCGATGTGCGGCCGGCTGGCGCGCCAGATCAGCGTGCCCATCGACAGCGCCACGCCGACCACCACGCCCGCCTCCACGCCCAGCGCCAGCACGCCCAGGCAGGTGGCGGCCCAGGCCAGCACGTCGCCACGGTCGTACTGCCAGGCGGTGCGCACGATGTCCAGCTCCAGCAGGCCGAGCACGGCGACGATGATGGTCGCGGCCAGCACCGGCAGCGGCAGCAGCGCCAGCCAGCCGGTGGGCGCGATCAGCGCGGCGGCCAGCAGCGCGGCGGTGACGATGCTCGACAGCGGCGTGCGTGCGCCGGCGGCGTAGTTGACGGCGGAGCGCGACAAGCCGCCGGTGACGGGAAGCCGCCGCTCAAGGCGCTGGCCACGTTGGCCGCGCCCAGGCCGACCAGCTCGTGGTTGCTGACCAGCTTTTCATTGCGCTTGAGCGCCAGCGACTGCGCCGACGACATCGACGTCAGGAAAATGATGAAGCCGATCAGCAACCCCGGTTGCAGCAGCGGCTTCCAATGCGGCGCGGAGGTGGCCAGGTTCAGCCGCGGCAGGCCGCCGGGGATGGCGCCGGCGGTGTGCACGCCCTGCTCGCCCAGGCTGGTGGTCGCCATCAGCGCGATGCCGGCCAACACCACCATCATCGGCATCAGCTTGGCGGCGACGTCGGCGGCGGCCGGCTTCAGGCCGCAGCGCTTGAGCAGGCCGGCCAGGTACAGCCGCGACAACACCAGCACCAGCAGCGCGCCGACGCCCAGCACGGCGCTGGGCAGGTGCAGGTGCGGCGGCTCGGCGCCGAGCAGGGTATGCAGCTGGTTGAACGCGATGACCAGCGCCGAGCCGACCGTAAAGCCGCTCATCACCGGACGGGAAAAGAAGTTGGCCAGGAAGCCCATGCGCAGCAGGCCGCACAGCAGCAGGGCCGCGCCGGAGATCAACGCCAGCTGCGCGGCCAGCACGCCGGCCAGCGCGGAGCCGGCCGGCGCCAGTGGCGCGATCGCGGTGGCCGTCATCAGCGCGATGATCGCCATCGGCCCCACCGACTGCGTCATGCTGCTGCCGAACAGCGCGTAGGCGATGGGCGGCAGGATGCTGGCATACAGCCCCGCCACCGGCGGCAGGCCGGCCACCAGCGCGTAGGCGGTGGCCTGCGGGATCATCATCATCGCCACCACCAGGCCGGCGGAGAGATCGCCGACCAGCAGCGGGCGCCGGTAGTGCTTCAGCCAATGCAGCATGGTCGGTCCGTGGAGCTGGGAAATACCGCCAGTCTACGCGATCGGCTCCCTGCGGCCCAGACCCTCATGCGTTTTTTTCATAAGCTAATCTGAAAAACGCATAAGGATGGCAGCAGCCGGTCTACGCGATTAGGCGGACTGGACCAGAGCGGGCTGGAATCGCCTACGCAAAGTATCTTACGCATCTCGATCGAGGAAATACAAAGTTAACTAATGCTAAATCAATGCAGCTCTATTTTTTTGCTCGTCAATCTTCATTTGATACATTTTTATCCGAGAAAAGAGTACATTCCTAAGCATTCCGGCGCAAATATCTAGTTTTTCTTCACGCTCAGCCTTGTCCGCCAAAATCATCTTTACGCCCGTATCATCAATTGATAAGTTGCTTACATAATCATTTTTCAATAATGAAATACCTCTTCTAAAGTATTCGATTGCGCCAGCGTAATTCTTCTTTTCAATTTCCAACTCGCCAGCCAAGAGATTTTTTTTTGCCTCGATGAAATCTTTTTCAACCATTGCAAACTCTCCATTTTCTTTAAATATTTTTGGCGTCACATCCATACCTAGAGAAGACTCCAAGGCAGCACTCTGCGGCAATAACAGCACAGAATCAATGAGAAACAATGTCGAGAGTACCGTTCTTCCCTTCATAATAGGCCATTCCATATTTTTTTGCGGTCGCGCGTGCGGCCATCTGCGTCGCTTTATCAAATTCATAGCCGCTGCTCATTAGATCTTCCACCATTTTATTCTGTTCAGCGCTCACTGCATCATAATCGACCGTTGCAGGAGTTTGAGCGGTTCGTAAGAAGAGAAATTGCCCCTCACCACTCTGAGCCATCATTATAGTGTGACCATTATTAATCATGTACGCGGCGTCTGCACCACTTAAAGAAGAATCTACAAAATTGTACTCCGTGTCGTCGTATGGATGGGTGTGAAATGCGCCAAGAACAGTCTGATTTCCCAGAACATTCAGGTTCGGCATGTATGTGTCGGAGCTATCACCAGTACTGGGATTTGTAAGCGATAATCGGCCGCTGCCGTTTGCAACAATTGTTCCGCCTGATTCTTTGCTTCTGCCATTGGGAAAACTATCCTTCCAGAGGGAGTCGAATTGAGCTTGCATCCCAGTAAGGACGATTCTAGAGGGTGCCGACTCAACAGATTTCACATTCCGCAATTCGCCAGCAGTTGTTGGCGCTACTTTGTTGGAGCTCGAACTGTCTTCGGTCTTAGCTGTTAGCCCACCCGAACGAGCTGGTGGTTCTCCGCCGCCCACCGGCTTATTGGTGCCCTCATGTGGTGCCAGGCTCTCCGAATGTTCTGCATTGACATCGGAAACAGAGGGTTGGGGTACCTCGACGCTCATCGTCGCCCCTTCCTCAAAACTGAAGATCGCTCCATGGTGCTTAGCCGCCCCAGCAGTAGCAATGGTTATGCCGCCTCCGATTTTGATGTAGGAACCGTCCTCCGCAATCAAAACAATTTCTTTGGCTGTAGCCGTCAAGTTACCGTTGCACGCGGTGAGCTTGATGTCCTTCGCCGCGTGCATTATGGCCTCGTCGTTTTGACTTTGAAGGAGTATCTTTCCTTGATGGGCGATCGCTCGAACGCCGCCATCTTTGGCAAAGAAAGACACTCCTTGCCCGGAATTTACAACTACACTCCCACCTGCGCCAAAGTGCAGATGCCGTCCAGCGAAGGACTCTAAATTCGTCCCAGTGTAAGTAATCACGGCCTGAGGAGCTGCGAAAGTGATTCCGCCGGGCGCAGTGACCGCAACACCAGCATCCCAAGAAGACGAACCAACGGGCTCCTTAACATCCCATTTTACGAGTGCGCGACTATTGCTATCTAGTTCACTTGTATCCATAGGAAGCGCTTGATGGCCTTCCGCGCACTTGCCTAGCGATTGAGCGAGGTCCGCACATTGAGCCAACAAGCCAAGAAACTCCTCGCGAGCGAGTTGCATATCCTCCCCCGCCAAGCCCTGCCAAGCCGTCAGCAATAGGCCCTTTGCTCCGCGAACCGCAACTGATTCATCGCTGCGCAACTCCACCCCTTCGCCACGCGGCTTTCCCCAGCCGTTCACTTTGCGCTGAGTTAGGAAGCCCAAATTCAGCTCGCTTTTCCCATGAGCGCTAGCTAATTGCGCGCTAATCTCACCGTTTGTATCATCGAACATAAGCTGATTCGCGCGTCCACCTCGCACCTCGCGGCTCTTGATTCCGGACAGGTAGCGATTGCCAGGTAGGTCACCTAAGCTACTCAACGCCGGCGGCTGCGCCTGCTGGTTGTAGAGCTGCCCGACGATCACAGGCTTGTCCGGATCGCCGCCGAGGAAGTTGACCAGCACCTCGGTCCCCACGCGGGGCAAGGCGACGGTGCCGCATTGCTGCAGGCTGCCCGAGCCGTTGCCCGCCCAGTTCGACGCCACGCGCACCCAGGCGGAATCCCTGTCGGAATCGGATGCGCCCCTGCCGGCGGCTTCTTCGTGGTCAGCCGCGCGCGTGCCGGGGAAGCGGATTTTGACTCGCCCCATTTGGTCGCAATGCACCTCCTCCCCTTTCGGGCCGACCACGATCGCGCTTTGCATCAGCGCCTGCGGCAGGTCGGTGCGCGGGTCGTAGGCCGGCACGATGATCACGCCGCGCCGCACGGCCGTGAACTGGATGTGCATGCGCAGCGGCCCAGACGCCACCTTGTCCGCCACGTCCCTTTGCATCTGCAGCTCCTGGCCACCCTGCATCCACCGGCTGCGGGCGAACAGCTTTTCCACGCGCGCCGCCAGCGCCTTGGGCAGGTTGTTCTGCGCGTTCACCTGCAAGGCCGTGACGACAAAGTCCCGCTCCTCGGCCGGATGCCTGTCCACCTCGGGATGCTCGGCCAGCGTGAAGTATTCCCCCGCGCACAGGTCGCGCACGCTGCCTTCGCCATGGAAGCATTTCGACTCGAAATCGTGCCGGCTCATGCGCAGCTTGCCGAGGCGGCACAGGTCCTCGTTGTCGTCGCCCGCGTGGGGCGCCAGGATTTGATAGTCATCCAGGCTGGCGGCCAGGTCGTTGCCGTGGAGGCCCTGATCCACGCCGCTGCCCACATCCGCCATCATGAAGTCGCGCCCCAGCGGGTTGCGATAGTCCCAGCTGTGCCGCGTTACCTTGCCGGCTTGCAGGCTGCGCACCGCGCTCCAGGAGGTGATCGTGTCCCGTTCCTCCGTGGCGGCGTCGCGGTGGTAGCGGATGGTGCCGGCGGCGTTGCGGCGCAGGCTGTCGGCGTTGTTGAACAGCACCAGCGTGTGCACCGGATATTCGCCGCCGACGGCGCGCACATACCAGCCGATGCCGCGCCGCTTTAGCAGGCGCCGGATGAAAGCGGCGTCCGATTCGTTGTGCTGCATCGTGAATTCGCGCTGCGGATATTCGCGGATGGTGAAGAATTCATCCAGCTCGTGCTTGAAGCAGACGCCCAGGATGGAACTGTTCTGCCGCCATTCGTTCAGGATGCGCTGCACGATCTCCACTTCATCCATGTTGCGGAACACGCGGGTGTTGTTGCGCTTTTCCAGCAGCGCCAGCGCGTCGCGCAGCACCAGCTGGTAGCTCGCCAGGCCGCCGTCGCTGTCGCCCGAGCAGGCTTCGGTGACGATGCCGCACACGCTGCGCAGGTCGCCCTGGTCGGTGACGAAGTCCAGTGCGGCCGGCACGGCGATCATCTGCTTGAGCGGCAGTTGCGCATTGGACGACACGCACAGCACGCGGTACTCGATCCCGCCGCACAGCGTTTCGGAGCCGAACACCCGCTGCGGCAGCAGCATGTCGTCGTTGACGCCTCCCGGCAGGTCCAGCCGCAGGCGCAGCGGCCGGTTGCTGGTCACGAGTTCTTTGGCCAGGCCCATGAAGCTGAAAAAGTCGTTATCGCTTTCCACAATCGCTCCTCAGCGTCAGCCGCGAACAACCGGACGGCACAGGATACCGATCATGTCAGGAATACGACGGGCGTTTTTTGAGATAAAACAAGAGAGAAAATAGCGGATGGGTGCGGCCAGTCTCTTTCAGCGTGGCGGCAGCGACGCCTGTACCGCCTGCAAGATTTCCAGCGATAGCGCCTCGTCGTCCACCGCGCGCGACAGCACGATGGCGCCGACCATGGCGGCATAGGTCGCCACGGCCTGGCGCCGCTTGTCGGCATCGTCGACGCCCGGCATCAGCTGTTCGAGCACGGTCATCTGGGCGCTGGCGCCTTCGGTCAGCGCGTGGCGCGCCTTGGGGCCGAGGCGCGCGATGTCGGCGCCCAGCGAGGTCACGGAACAACCGTTGGCGGGACCGTCGCGATGCTTGGCCGACAGGTAGCCGGCGCCGATCTTGTCCAGCGCGGTGTCCGCGCCCTGCTCCACGTAGCCGCGCCAGCGCTCGACGGAGCGCTTGAGCGCATGCGCGGTGGCCTCGGCCAGCAGGTCTTCCTTGGAGGCGAAATGGCCGTAGAAACCGCCGTGCGTCAGGCCTGCGTTCTTCATCAGGTCGGCCACGCCGATGCCGTCATACCCTTTTTCGCGGAACAGCCGCGCCGCCGTTTCCACGATGCGCTCGCGGTTGAGCGCCACCTGCTCCCTGCTGACCTTCATATTCGCCTCCGTCGTTACATGCATTGACATCATACATGATGAGCGTAATATATCAATCATTACGATCATCATCAAAAAGGAGTGTGACCATGAAAGCTGTGATCAGTGCCTACGCCCGTTCGCCCTTCCACTTCGCCCGCAAGGGCAAGCTGGCCGACACCCGTCCCGACGACTTGGCTGCCCAGGTGGTGCAAGGCCTGATGCGGCGCACCGGGCTGGACCCGAAGCTGCTGGACGACGTGATCCTCGGCTGCGCCTATCCGGAATCCTCGCAGGGCAACAACCTGGCGCGCATCGTCTCGCTGCTGGCGGGCTTTCCGCATGAGGTGCCGGGCATGACGATCAACCGCTTCTGCGGCTCGTCGATGTCGGCCATCCACATCGCCGCCGCGCAGATCGAGGCGGGACTGGGCGAGGCCTACCTGTGCGTCGGCGTCGAATCGATGACGATGGTGCCGCAGGGCGGCTACAACTTCTCGCCCAACCCACAACTGCTGGAGCAGACCGACGCCTACATCAGCATGGGCGACACCGCCGAAAACGTCGCCCGCAAATACGAGGTATCGCGCGCCGACCAGGAGCTGCTGGCCTTCCAGTCGCATCAAAAGGCGGCCGGCGCCCGCGCCGCCGGCTTGCTGAACGATGAAATCGTCCCCATCGCCACCGCCACCGGCGAAGTGGTCGACGAAGACGGCTGCATCCGTCCCGGCACCACGGTCGAAGCGCTGGCCGGCCTGAAGCCGGTGTTCGATCCGAGCACGGCGTGGTCACGGCCGGCACCTCGTCGCCGCTGACCGACGGCGCCTCGGCGGTGCTGGTCACCAGCGAAGCGTTCGCCCTCAGGCACGGCCTGAAGCCCAGCGCGCGCATCGTCGCGATGGCGGCGGTGGGCTGCGATCCGGCGCTGATGGGCATCGGCCCGATACCGGCGACGCAAAAGGCGCTCAAGCTGGCCGGCCTGCAAGCGAGCGATATCGACGTGGCGGAGATCAACGAAGCCTTCGCCTCGCAGGCGCTGGCCTGCGTGCGCGAGCTGGGAATCCGGCCGGAGGTGTTGAACATCGACGGCGGCGGCATGGCCATCGGCCACCCGCTGGGCGCCACCGGCGCGCGCATCACCGGCAAGGCGGCGGCGCTGCTGGCGCGCACCGGCGGCCGCTACGCGCTGGCCGCCCAGTGCATCGGCGGCGGCCAGGGCGTGGCGACGGTGCTGGAGAAGTTCACGCCGGCGGCTTGACACCGCGCGCTTTTTTATCCACCATCACGGAGGTGCAATAAGCACCGTTACCAATTGAGGTTGCCCTCCCCCCATCGCTCGCTTTCCTGAGCTTATCCGCTGGACACAATGCCGCCGCAAGGGCGGCATGCTGCTTTGTGCCCGCGTCTTCCTTTTTTTGCTGTACATTTTCGGCGCCTGTGCGCTGAAGGAGTTCCCATGATTTATGACGTCGTCATCGCCGGCGCCGGGCCGGTCGGCCTGTTTCTCGCTTGCGAATTGCGCCTCGCCGGCATTTCGGTGCTGGTGCTGGAGCGGGCCGAAGACCCGCGCTCTCCCCTCAAGCGCCTGCCATTCGGCATGCGCGGATTGTCCGTGCCGTCGGTCGAAGCGTTTTACCGGCGCGGCCTGCTGAACGACATCGCGCCGCCCGCTTCGCCGCAGCAGCGCCACCAGGCCGGCCATTTCGCTGGCATCCCGCTGGACCATGCCAACATCGACACCTCGCAATGGCCGTACCGCCTGCCCAATCCCGCCGACGCCAACGCGGCAGCCGACATGGAGCACATCGAGACGACGCTGGCCGCCCGCGCCGTCGTGATGGGCGCGGAGATCCGGCGCGGCGTCGACGTCGAAAGCTTCGAGCAGTCCGCCGATGAAGTGGCCATACGCGCCGGCGGCCAAACGATCCGCGCGCGCTGGCTCGTCGCTTGCGACGGTGGGCGCAGCACGGTGCGCAAAGCCGGCCGCTTCGCGTTCGCCGGCACCGACCCGGAGTTCACCGGCTATTCCGTCCAGGTGGAATTGGCCGATCCTGAAAAGCTGCGCATCGGCCGCCACTACACGCCGACCGGCATGTATTTCCAGTCCCGGCCCGGCACGATAGCGATGGTCGAATTCGACGGCGGCGCTTTCCACCGCACGCAGCCGGTCACGCTGGAGCTGGTGCAGGCGGTGCTGCGCCGCGTCTCGTGCACCGATGTCACGCTGACGTCCCTCAAGCTGGCGACCACCTGGACCGACCGCGCCTTCCAGGCGGCCAACTACCGCGACGGGCGGGTGCTGCTGGCCGGCGACGCCGCGCATATCCACTCGCCGCTGGGCGGACAAGGCCTCAACCTCGGCCTGGGCGACGCGATGAACCTGGGCTGGAAGCTGGCCGCCACCATACACGGCACCGCGCCGGCCGGCCTGCTGGACAGCTACTCGAACGAACGGCATCCGGTCGGCGCGCAGGTGCTGGACTGGTCGCGCGCCCAGGTCGCGCTGATGCGTCCCAGCCCGCACGCGCGCGCGCTCGAAGCCATTGTCCGGGACCTGGTCGGCACGCGCGACGGCGCGACCTACTTCGCCGGCAGGGTTTGGGGTGTCGCGCTTCGCTACGATGTGGGAGACGGCCATCCGCTGGCAGGCCGCAGCGCTCCCGACTTCGAACTGGCCGACGGAACGACATTGGGCGGGCGGCTAGGCGCGGGGCGCGGCCTGCTGCTGGACTTCGACGCGCGCAAGCCGTGGCAGGCATGGGCAAGCCGCTGGGACGGCCGTTTCGAGTATGTCGCCAGCGGCGCCACGGATACGCTGGACCTGAGCGCGGTGCTGGTGCGTCCCGACGGTTGCGTGGCCTGGGCCGGCGAGGCATCGCCTGACGAGGAGGCGCTGGCCGCCGCCGCGGCGCGCTGGTTCGGCGAACCGCGGCGGTAGAGACTATCCTTACCCGGCCAGCTCGATGCAGTTGCGGCCCATGCGCTTGGCGCGGTGCAGCGTGGCGTCGAGCCGGTCGAGGACCGTGGCGCCGCCCTCGTCCGCTTCCACCTGGGCCACGGCCAGGCTGACCACCACCTCGGTGGTGCGCGGCAGGTCCGCTTCGGCGATCGCCGCGCGCAGCTTTTCCGCCAGCCGCACGGCATCGGCCGCCGTGGTGTGGGTGGCGATCAACAGGAACTCGTCGCCGCGCATGTGCGCCAGCAGGTCCGAGGTGCGCAGCCGCGCCTTGACGATGTCCGCCACCGCGCGCAGCGTCGGGTCGCCGACCGGAGAACCGTATAAATCGTTTTCGGACTGGAAGCTGGCGACGTCGAACGACAGCACCGCCAGCGGCAGCCCGTAACGGCGGGCGCGGCGGATCTCGTTGTCCAGCATGTCCTCGCCGGCGCGGCGGTTGGCGGCGCCGGTGACGCTGTCGACGGTGCTGATCAGTGAAATCTGGCCGGTCAGCTCCTCGTTCCGGTGCTTCAACTCGCTCATGCCCAGGCCGAAGCTGACGAACTGCGCCAGGCTGGCGAAGCACGCGAACTGCTCGCGCGAGAAGGTGATGTGGCGGTCGAACATCAGGCAGATCGCGCCCAGCTCAGGGCTGCCCGGCTCGGTGCGCAGCGGCAGCGCCAGCACCATACGCACGCAGCGGTCGTGCAGCATCATCGCCAGTTCGGGGTCGCCGGCTTTTTCCGGCGCGTCCAGCAGCACCATCTCGCCGCGCGCCACCGCCAGCAGCGGCGGGAACACCTCGCGCAGCGGCGATTGCAGCAGGCGGTCGCGCCGTTGCAGCAGGCGCGCCAGGTCCAGGTGGTTGCGCGACTCCTGCGCCACCAGTTGCAGGTCGCCCCGCTCCTTCATGTGCAGCACGGCGGTATGGCGCACGCCGGGGAAATTGCATAGCGCCAGGCAGATCTGCGCCGACATCGATTCGACGGTGTCGATGCCGCTCAGCGCGCGCTGCAGGCTGCGCTGCACGCCCAACAGGTCGCGCAGCTCCTTTTCCTTGTCCAGCAAGGCTTGCTGCAGGGCGGCGGCGGCATCGGCCGGCACCGCCAGCGCCTGTTGCACGGCCTGTTGCAGCTCGTCGCTCAGGACCGGACAGATGCGGTAGTCGAACTGGCCGTAGGTCATCAGCTCCGGCAACCAGGCGCTGTGCTCGTACGAACAGAGCACCAGCACCGGCGCGCCCGCGCGGCCCCGTATCAGCGCGCCGACGCCCGCCAGTTCGCTCAGCTGCCCATAGCCGTTCAGGTCCAGCACCAGCAAATCCACGTGGCGCTTGCCCAGCGCAGCGGCCGCGGCTTCGACGTGCTCCGTCATCGTCAGCTGGGAGAACAGCTCTCCGCAGCAGGCCTGAAACTCCGAGCGCCGCTCGCCAGTGGCGTTAAAAAATACGCCTATGCTATTGGTCCGGTCCGACATTATGTTACTCCCAGGCACTCTTTTGATGTTAAAAATATATCCCCGGCACTAGTGTGCCATAAAGTTCATAAAAAGCAATATTTTTTGCAATAGAGACTAGATAATTTCCTTGAGCAACTTCTTTTGCGCGGCCGATATGCCGCATGTGTGAACGAGCGCACCGTCCCGGCGCGCGGCGGCGTCAATACTGTCCCCTCGGAGGGAAAATACCATGGCAGACATTAAAAACCAACCGGATTCCGGCGCCGGCAGCATGCAGCGCGAAATCCAGCAGCGCCAGGACCAATCCGACGCGCGCAGCAAGCAGGAGCCGCGCTCCAGCCAGCTCGGCGAGCGCCAGGGCCCGGTGCAGACCACGCAGCACGACTACCCCGGCACACCGCTGCCGGCCCAGCATCTGGAAAAGCCGGGACTGGAGGCGGACATGCAGCTGAAGCCGGAGTTCCTGGCGCCGGCCTACTGCGGCAGCGGCAAGCTCGATGGCATGGTGGCCATCGTCACCGGTGGCGATTCCGGCATCGGCCGCGCGGTGGCGGTGCTGTACGCGCGCGAGGGCGCGGACGTGGCCATCGTCTACCTGAACGAGGAGAGCGAGGACGCCAACGACACCAAGCGCTACGTCGAAGCCGAAGGCCAGAGCTGCCTGCTGCTGCCCGGCGACGTGCGCGACCCGGCGTTCTGCCGCGCCGCCGCCGAGCAGGTGCACGAGCGCTTCGGCCGGCTGGACATCCTGGTCAACAACGCCGCCTTCCAGGAGCACGCGGAGTCGCTCGCCGACCTGACCGCGGAACGCTTCGACCTGACCATGAAGACCAACGTCTATGGCTACTTCCACATGGCCAAGGCCGTGCTGCCCTACCTGAAGCGGGGCGCGGCCATCATCAATACCGGCTCGGTCACGGGCTTGAAGGGTTCGAAGCACCTGCTGGACTATTCGACCACCAAGGGCGCGATCCATGCGTTCACGATGTCGCTGGCATCGAACCTGCTGGAGCATGGCATACGGGTCAACGCCATCGCGCCCGGCCCGGTGTGGACGCCGCTCAACCCGGCCGACGCGCCGCCCGACAAGGTGGCGCAGTTCGGCGCCAGCACCGACATGCAGCGGCCCGCGCAACCGCAGGAGCTGTCGCCGGCCTATGTGTTCCTGGCGGCGCCCTGCTGCTCCAGCTACATCACCGGCATCGTGCTGCCCATCACCGGCAGCGTCGGGGAGTGAGCCATGGCGGCGCGGGCGTTGTGGAAGGGCGCGATCAGCTTCGGCCTGGTGCACATCCCGGTGGAGATGTATTCTGCCGTGCAGGAGCACGAGCTGGATCTGACGATGCTGGACCGGCGCGACTTTTCGCCGGTCGGCTACAAGCGCTACAACAAAAACACCGGCAAGGAGGTCACCTGGGACGATATCGTCAAGGGCTACGAGTACCAGGACAACGAGTACGTGGTGCTGTCCGACGAAGACCTGAAGCGCGCCAACGTCGAGGCCACGCAGACCATCGACATCCTGGCCTTCGTCGATGCGGCCGACGTGCCGCTGACCTACTTCGAGCAGCCCTACTACCTGGCGCCATCGCGCGGCGGCGCCAAGGTGTACGCGCTGCTGCGCGAGACGCTGCGCAAGGCCGGCAAGATCGGCATCGCCACGGTGGTGATCCGCACCAAGCAGCACTTGTGCGCGCTGGTCTGCGACGACGACAAGATCGTGCTGAACACGCTGCGCTATGCGAACGAGATCCGCAGCGCGGAAGAATTGAAGCTGCCGCCCGCCACGCTGAAGGCGGCCGGCATCAGCGACAAGGAACTGCAGATGGCGCTGTCGCTGGTGGAAGGCATGAGCGAGCCGTGGAAGCCGGAGCAGTATCACGACACCTACAAGGACGACGTGCTGGCGCTGGTGAAGAAGAAGGTGAAGGCCGGCCAGACCAAGACCATCACCGCCGCCGAGCCGGAAAGCAACGCGGCCAAGTCGTCGAACGTGGTGGACCTGGTGGCGCTGCTGCAGGACAGCCTGGGCAAGCGGCCGGCCCCGAAGCGCCGGCGCACCAAGGCGGCCGCTTAGCGGCGGCGCCCTTTCCAGCCGATTGCAGCCAGGCCGGCCAGCAGCATGGCGTAGGTTTCCGGCTCGGGAACCGGCGTCGGCACCTCCGTGAACGTCACCGACGTCAGCGCGCCGTTCGCGCCCATCATCGCGTGGGTCGCGTTGGAGGAATACGTGTAGTAGAAAGTCGACCGGTTAAAACTGGCGAAGTCCAATTGCCCCGGCATGGTCGCGGCGTTCAGGGCCTGGCCGGATTTATCGAAAAAGCTCACCGCCATCATCTCCGACGCGTAGGCGTTGGCCGAGACGTTGGCGATGCCGAAGCTGTCCGCTCCGCCCAGCGCGGCGGCGTTGTTGGCGACCTGCACATTGGTGCTGCTGTAGTTGGCGTCGCTCAAGGCGATGTTGTTGCCGCCGATGCTGGCGCCCAGCGTGTTCAGGGCCGCAGGCGCTGAATACATGACGCTGCCGCCCTTGTTGCTGAACATGGCGGTCTCGGTGTCATAGCTGAAGTGGCCGCTGATGATATCCCCGACCGAAACCGTGCTGCCCGACAGACTGCTGGAAGCGACTGGGCCGCCGTCGAACGTCATTGGCGAAAACTCGACCATCTCCTGGATTTTTGCAGTGAAATCAAATTGGTAGACGGTAGCCTGGGCCGAACCGAACAGGCTCAAACCGGCTAACAACATTGGCAGTTTTTTCATCTGGAAGATCCTGGAATATATGTCGATCCGTCATTAAAACATCAACAACAACTGTTGTCAATATTAAATAATATTTCCTTCACGGAAATCGCAAAATCAGGTGCTTCCAGGTTTGAACCCCATGACGCGCATCGCCGCCGCCAGCCCCTTGGCGGACTTCGCATAGTCGTCCCAGGGGGCGTTGCCGACATCGAGCCGCGTGTGGACATTGGCGACTGTCCACTGGTCGGCGCCGTGCAGGCCGTCCAGCTCATCCCACGCCACCGGCACCGAAATACCGAGGCCGGGACGACTGCGCGCCGACCACGCCGCGACCGTGGTGGCGCCCCGCCCATTGCGCAAATAGTCGATGAAGATCTTGCCCACCCGGTTGCGCGGCCCGCTCTTCAACACGAAGCGTTCCGGCACATGCTCCGCCATGTGGGCGACGATGGCTTGCGAGAAGTCCTTGACGTCGTCCCAACCGAAGCCCGGCTTGACCGGCACCACCACATGCAAGCCCTTGCCGCCGCTGGTTTTCAGGAAGGCCGGCAGGCCCAGTTGATCGAGGAAGGCATGCATCAGCTGGGCCGCCTCCTGCATCTGCGTCCAGCCGACGCCCTTGCCGGGGTCGAGGTCGAACACCATGCGGTTGGGCTTCTCGTAGCTGGAGGCGTTGGCGTTTTGCGTGTGCAGCTCCACCACGTTCCACTGCGCGGCCGACAACAGGCCTTGTTCGCTGGAGATCTCGAGCATCGGCGGGTGATCGGGATCGAGCGCGGGATCGAGCTGTTTGACGCCGGGCAGCTTGTTGGTCTCGGCGTGCTTCTGGAAGAACAGTTCGCCGCCGACGCCCGCCGGCGCGCGCACCAGCGAAACGGGACGCCCCTTCAGATGCGGCAGTATCAATGCGCCGACCAGCGCGTAGTAGCGCACCAGCGTGATCTTGGTGGCGCCGCTCTGTTGATCGATCACGCGGTCCGGATTGGTGACCTTGAGTGAGGCGGGCAGCTTGCCCTGCACTGTGCTTGCTTGCTGCATGTCGGTTTCCTCCTTCAGGTGGGCCGGCACTTCGCGCACGATGGCGTCGGCTTTTTTATCCTTGCGCAGGCCTTTGAAGACGGCGTGGCGGATCGAGCGCGAATGCGTCCATTCGCCGAAGCTGACCTCCGCCACCAGCTTGGGCTTGAGCCAGTGGGCCTTCTTGTCGATCTCGCGGCTGGGGGCGAACGGGCTCTTGTCCGCCGCCAGCTTGTCCATTTTAGCTTTGATGTCCCGCAGCGTGGCGGCGTTGAAGCCGCTGCCGACGTTGCCGGCGTAATGCAGCTTGCCGTCCTTGTCGTAAGTCCCCAGCAGCAGCGAGCCGAAGCCGCTGCGCGAGCCTTGCGGATCGGTGTAGCCGCCGATGACGAATTCCTGCCGCTGGCCGCATTTGAGCTTGATCCAGCTGCCGCTGCGGCGCGCGGTGTAGATGCTGTCGCGCCGCTTGCCGATGATGCCTTCTAGGCCCATGCTGCACGCGGCGGCGATCATCTCCTGCGGCCCTGCGTCCAGCGCGGAACTGAGGCGAACGGTGTCCGACGGCTTTTTGTCGAGCAGCGCTTGCAGGATCGCGCGGCGCTGCTCCAATGGCGTGTGGCGCAGGTCGTGGCCATCGTGGAACGGAATATCGAACAGGAAGTAGACGATATCGGCGGGATTGTTTTCGTCGAAGGCGTTTTGCAGCAGGCCGAAGTCCGGGCGGCCGTTCTCGTCGTGGACGACGATCTCGCCGTCGTACCAGCCGTTGGGCAGCTTCATTTTGGCGATGGCCGCGTGCAGCTGCGGCAAGCGGTGGGTCCAGTCGTTGCCGTTGCGCGTGATCAGGCGTATGTCCTTGCCATCGACGCGCGTGAGCAGGCGATAGCCGTCGAATTTGATTTCGAACAGCCAGTCTTCGGGCGACGATGGCGGACCATCGACCAGCGTCGCCAGTTGCGGCGACAGCGTCTCCGGCAGGCCGGCGGCGGGCGCGTCCGACAGCGCGGCTTTCGGCGCGGGGGCCGCATGCGCCGGGCCGCGCACGCGATGGCCTTGGCCGGCCGCAGGCAGCGCTTTGACGGAGTCCGGCATTTCGTCCACCACGCTGAACTCGGCCGCAGGCCGCGCGTAGTCGTCCTTCTCTTTGATCAACAGCCATGGCTCCTGCTTCTCGCCCTTGTCCTTCATACGCACCAGTGCCCAGCGGCCGCGCATCTTGTGGCCCGCCAGCTCGAACTTCAGATTCCCCTCCGCCAGCGCCTTGCGCGGATCGCCCAAGGGCGTCCACACGCCGCGATCCCAGATGATCACCTTGCCCGCGCCGTACTGTTTGGGCGGTATCGTGCCTTCGAAATCGTTGTACGAAATCGGATGATCCTCCACATGCACGGCCATGCGCTTGTCGTGCGTATCGTAGCTGGGGCCTTTAGGTACGGCCCAACTGACCATCACGCCATCGAGCTCCAGCCGGAAATCGTAGTGCAGCCGGCTGGCCCAGTGTTTTTGAATGACGAAGGCGCGCGCCTCACCGCCCTCCTCGCCACCTTCGGCCGGTTCGGGCGTGATCGCGAAATTGCGCTTGGACTTGTAGGTTTTCAGCGAGTCTCCCATGCAGCCAGATTATGCCGCCGCCGGCGCCGCCTCTGTGCGCTGACGAACATGTAAGCAATCTGGAGAGCTTGTAAGCGAATGTAAAGCCCGTCAACGACTACGCTCCGGGCGGCGTTTTTCGCTCAGTGACACGGGAATTGTCCCGGCTCTAAATCAACCTGAATGAGGATTTCATCATGAACAAACTTATCGCTACCCTGATCGCCGGCCTGTTCGCTACCGCAGCTTTTGCACAGACCCCAGCAACCGCTCCAGCCGCTCCTGCCGCCGTGAAGGCGGAAGCCAAGGAAGCCAAGACCGATGCCAAAGCCACCGCCAAGGAAACCAAGACCGCCGTGAAAGCCGAAGCGAAAACCGCCAAGGTCGAAGCCGACGCCAAGAAAGACGTCGCAGTTGCCAAGGCCGATGAAAAAGCCGAAAAGGCCGACGCTCACGCCAAGGCTCACAAAACCAAAGCCAAGGCCCACGCCAAGGCCGAGAAAGCCGAAGCAGCCGCACCGGCACCAGTCGTAACGAAGTAATCGTGTCATTCGCGGCGGCCCCCAGCCCGCCGCAGACGTAAAAAAACCCCGCCAGCCTGAACGCGTTCAGTGCTGGCGGGGTTTTTCGTTAGCTGTTCAGCTTATCGCTGTGCGACCTTCTCCGGCGCGTTGGCGCCATCCCAGCCCCCGCCCAGCGCACGGATCAACGCCACGGTGGTCACCGCGCGATTGCCGCGCAGTTGAACCGCGTTGCGTTCCACGGTCGCCAGGTTGCGCTGCGCGTCCAGCAGATCGAGGTAGCTCGAACGGCCGGCCGTGTACAGCTTCTGCGCCAGGTCGGCCGAACGGCGCGCCGACACCACCGCGTCTTCGATCTGCGCGGTCTGGCCAGCCAGGATGCGCAGGCCGGCCAGGTTGTCTTCCACTTCCGCGAAAGCCACCAGCACGCTCTGGCGATACGTTCCGACCGATTCCTCAAGCGCCGCTTCGCTGCGCGTGATATTGGCCTTGTTGCGGCCACCGTCGATCAAAGGCATCGACATCAGCGCACCCAGCACCCACGAACGGCTGCTCCACTTGAACACCTCGGCAACGGTATTGCCCGAGGCGCCGCCGGCGTTGGCGTTCAACACCAGCGACGGGAACATCGCCGACTTGGCCACGCCGATGCGGGCGTTGGACGCCTCCATCGTGCGCTGCGCCGCAGCGATGTCTGGACGGCGCTCCAGCAACGACGACGGCAGGCCGGCCGGAATCACCGGCAGCAGCGAGGTGTCGAGCAGCGGGCTGGCGCCGGCAGTGTAGCTGGCCGCCGGTTTGCCCAGCAGGACCGCCAGTGCATGCTCGGTCGTCACACGCTGGCGTTGCAGGCCGATGGCTTCGGCGCGCGAGGTCGCCAGTTCAGTCTTGGCGCGCGACAGGTCGAATTCGCCGATGTCGCCCAGGTCGAAACGACGCTGGTTGACCTTGACGTTTTCCTCGCGGGTCTGCACCGTGCGGTTCAGCGTTTCCAGCTCGGCGTCGGTGGCACGCAGACGGAAGTAGGTCTGCGCCACATCGGCCTGCACCGACAGCAGCACCGAACGGTAGGTCGCTTCCACGGAAGCGGCGTCGTTGCGGGCGGCGCTGACGTTCGACGATACGCGGCCGAACAAATCAACCTCGTAACTAGCCGTCAGGTTGGCGGTGAACGCGTTGCCCGGAGCGACCGGCGTACCGGCCGGCAGGCCAAGCGCCAGGTCCGACTGGCGCTGACGCTGCGCGCCGACGTTGACGCCGACCTGCGGAATGCGGTCCGCTTCGGCGATGCCGGCGATGGCGCGGGCCTGCTTGACGCGGGCCGCGGCCACTGCCAGGTTGGCGTTGGCGCGGGTGGCCTCGGCGATCAGCTCATTGAGAGCTGGATCGTTGAAGGCCAGCCACCACTCGCCGCGCGGCTGCGCTTCGGCGGCTTGCGCCTGTTTCCAGGTGCTGCCGTCGGCGGCGACCTTGACGGCCGCCGGCAGCTGCGATTCCTTGAACGCGACCGGCACGTCCATCGCGGGCTGCTTGAATTCCGGCGCGGCGCATGCGGTCATCAGCAAGGCCGCCAATACAGGCGCCACACCTTTGGCGATCATATGCAGCTTGTTCATCGAGGTGCTCATATTAATGGCTTCCTTCCAGTTTCACCGCGGCGGCGTCGCCGGCCACGGCAGGTTTTTTCTTCTCCAGGCGCACGGCCAGCTTACGCAGCAGGACGTAGAACACCGGCGTCAGGAACAGGCCGAAGAAGGTCACGCCCAGCATGCCGGCAAACACCGCCACACCCATCGCATGACGCATCTCCGCACCCGCACCGTGCGAGAACACCAGCGGCAGCACGCCCATGATGAATGCGATCGACGTCATCAGGATCGGACGCAGACGCTGACGGCAAGCTTCCAGCGCCGCTTCGACGATGGTGCGGCCATGGTGTTCCAGTTCGCGTGCAAACTCCACGATCAGAATCGCGTTCTTCGACGCCAGGCCAACCAGCACGAACAAGGCAATCTGCGTAAAGACGTTGTTGTCGCCGTGGGTGAGCTTCACGCCGACCAGCGCGCAGAAGATCGACATCGGCACGATCAGGATCACCGCCAGCGGCAGGGTCCAGCTTTCGTATTGAGCGGCCAGCACCAGGAACACCAGCAGTACGCACAGCGGGAACACATACATCATCGTGTTACCGGACAGGATGTCCTGATAAACCAGCTCGGTCCATTCGTAGCCGATACCCTTCGGCAGGACTTCGTTGACGATCTTGGTCATCTCGGCCTGCGCTTCGCCAGTCGACACGCCAGGTGCGGCGCCGCCATTGATTTCAGCAGCGACGTAGGCGTTGTAGCGCTGTACGCGATCCGGGCCATAGCTGTCCTTGACGCGCATCAGCGACGACAGCGGAATCATCTCGCCCTTGTTGTTGCGGACTTTCAGCTGCGCGATGTCTTCGGCGTGCGAACGGAACTGCTTGTCCGCCTGCACACGCACCTGGTAGGTGCGGCCAAACTGGTTGAAGTCGTTCACATACAGCGAGCCCAGATTGATCTGCAAGGTCTGGTAGATCGTCTGCAGCGGCACGCCCAATTGCTTGGCCTTCGAGCGGTCGATGTCGGCGAACAGCTGCGGCACGTTGATCTGGTAGCTCGAGAAGACGCCGGCCAGTTTCGGATTCTGCCATGCCTTCATCTGCACCGCCTGCACCGCCTTGTACAACGCGTCGTAACCCAGGTTGTCGCGGTCTTCGATCATCATCTTGAAGCCGCCCGTGGTACCCAGGCCGCTCACCGGTGGCGGCGACAGCACCAGCACGAAGGCGCCTTCGATCGCACCCATGCGCTTGTTGATCTCGCCGGCGATCGCCTCGGCCGATTCGCTGGCCTTGGTGCGCTCTTCGAACGGCTTCAGGCCGACGAACACGATACCTGCGTTAGGCGCGTTGGTGAAGCCGTTGATCGACAGGCCAGGGAAGGAAATCGAGTTGTCCACGCCAGGGATGTCCTTGGCGATGTCCGACATCTTGCGGATGACGGCGTCGGTACGGTCCAGCGAAGCGGCGTCCGGCAGCTGCGCGAAGCCGATCAGGTAACCCTTGTCCTGCGGCGGCACGAAGCCGGGAGGCACCACCTTGAACATGAAGCCTGCGGCGACGGCCAGCACGGCGTACACGATCAGCGAGCCGCCCTTGCGTTTCAACGCGCCTTTGACACCGCCTTCGTAGTTGTGCGAAGCACGGCCGAAGAAGCGGTTGAACCAGTTGAAGAAGCCACCGAACACCTTGTCCATGACGCGGGTCAGCGCGTCCTTCGGTGCGTCGTGCGAACGCAGCAGCGATGCGGCCAGGGCCGGCGCCAGCGTCAGCGAGCTGAATGCCGAGATCACGGTCGAAATGGCGATGGTCAGCGCGAACTGCTTGTAGAACTGGCCGGACAGGCCCGACACGAACGCGATCGGCACGAACACGGCGCACAGCACCAGCGCGATGGCGATAATCGGACCACTCACCTCTTTCATCGCCTGGATGGTCGCGTCATGCGGCGACAGGCCGTTGGAGATATTACGCTCGACGTTTTCCACCACCACGATGGCGTCATCGACCACGATACCGATGGCCAGCACAAGGCCGAACAGCGACAGCGTGTTGATCGAGAAGCCGAAACCCAGCATCACGGCGAAGGTACCGACCACCGACACCGGCACGGCCAGCAGCGGGATCAGCGAGGCACGCCAGGTTTGCAGGAAGATGATCACCACCAGCGCCACCAGGATGACGGCTTCGATCAGGGTGTGGATCACGGCGTCGATCGACTGACGCACGAATTGGGTCGGGTCATATACAACGCTGTACGTGACGCCTTCCGGGAAATCTTTCGACAGACGCGCCATGGTCGCGCGGACGTCGGTCGACAGTTGCAGCGCATTGGCGTTCGGCGCTTCGAAAATAGGGATCGCCACCGCCGACTTGTTGTTCAGCAGGGACCGGAGCGCGTACGAGTTCGAACCCATTTCAAGACGGGCCACGTCCTTCAGCAGCGTCACCGCGCCGTCGGCGTTGGTCTTGAGGATGATGTTGCCGAATTCCTCGGGGCTCTTCAAGCGACCCTGCGTGTTGACGGTCAGCTGGAAGTCCGCGCCCTGGCTTGGGCCCTGGCCGATCACACCGGCGGCCACCTGCACGTTCTGCTCGCGCACCGCGTCGACGACGTCGCCGGCGGTCAGGCCGCGCTGCGCCACCTTCTGCGGATCGAGCCAGACGCGCATCGCGTAGTCGCCCGAACCGAACAGCTGCACCTCACCCATGCCGGGCAGGCGGGCCAGTTGGTCCTTGATGTTCAGCACCGCGTAGTTACGCAGATACAGGTCGTCGTAACGGCCGTTCGGCGATTGCAGGTGGACCACCATCGTCAGGTTGGGCGACGACTTCACGGTGGTCACGCCGATCTGGCGCACCTCTTCCGGCAGACGCGGAAGCGCACGCTGGACGCGGTTCTGCACCTGCGTTTCGGCCTGCTCGACGTTGGTGCCGATCTTGAAGGTGACGGTCAGCGCCAGCGCGCCGTCCGAGGTGTTTTGCGAGGACATGTACAGCATGTTCTCGACGCCGTTGATCTGTTCCTCAAGCGGCGCGGCCACGGTTTCGGCGATGATCTTCGGATTCGCGCCCGGATACTGCGCGCGCACGACGATCGACGGCGGCACCACGTCCGGGTACTCCGAGATCGGCAGCTTGAAGATCGCTATCAAGCCGGCGACGAAGATGATGATCGACAGTACCGCCGCAAAAATCGGCTTGTCGACAAAAAATCGAGAGATGTTCATATTGTTTTATTCCTTGGAAGTGCCGGTCTTGGCTGCGACCGCCGCTACTTTTTCATCTTTTTTAACTTCGGGTTTGGCCACGTTGGCGGCCAGCGGATCGGAATCCATGGCGACCACGGTCGGCGTGATCGGCGCGCCGGGACGTACCCGCTGCAGGCCGTTGACGACGATCTTCTCGCCAGGCTTCAAGCCGTCGCGCACCACGCGCAGGCCGTCGATCGCAGGTCCCAGGGTCACAGGGCGGTACTCGGCCTTGTTGTCCTTGTCGACCACGAACACGAACTTGCGGTCCTGGTCCGTGCTGACGGCGCGGTCGTTGATCATCAGCGCCGACTTGGCGCCAGTGGAACCGGCCAGCTGCACGCGGGCGAACAGGCCGGGCACCAGCATGCCGTCGGTGTTGGTGAAGGTGGCGCGCATGCGTACCGAGCCGCTGCGCGGGTCGAGCTGGTTGTCGACGAATTCCAGCTTGCCCTCGTGCGGGTAGCCGGTTTCGTTGGCCAGGCCGATCCTGACGGTGGCCGGCTTGCCCTGGTGGGCGGCGGCGCCGACGCGCAGGTAGGTCTCTTCATCGCCGTCGAAGGAGGCGTAGATGCGCTCCAGCGAGACCACCGAGGTCAGCACCGCCGAAGCGTCGACCAGGTTGCCCAGCGTGATTTCGGCCTTCGACACGCGGCCGTTGATCGGCGACGTCACCTGGGTGTAGCTCAGGTTCAGCTTGGCCGCTTCGTACTGGGCTTGCGAGGCGCGGGCATCGGCGTCCAGCTGTTTCAGGCTCGACGCCAGGGCGTCGTATTCGCGCTGGGCGATGGCTTTGTCGGCCAGCAGCTTTTCGGCGCGGACCAGTTCCACCTTGGCCAGTTCGGCCTTGGCGCGGGCCGAGCCGGCCGCCGCTTCGGCGCGGTTGGCTTCGGCCTGGAACGGACGCGGATCGATGACGAACAGGACTTCGCCCTTCTTCACTTCTGCTGCCCGGTTTGGAAGCTGATGGCGGTGATGAAGCCGCCCACGCGCGGACGGATCTGCACTTGCTCGATCGCTTCCAGGCGGCCCGAGAACTCCTGGGTCTCGGTGATGGTTTTCTCGACGACCACTGCGGCCGAAATCGGAGGACCGCCGGCGGCTGCCGGTGCTTCAGCTGTCTTGCCGGTCGCGTCGTCGCAACCGGAGAGGCCGAAAGCGGCCAGTCCCGCCAGCGCCATAGCGGCGGCCAGCGGCCGGGCTACGACGGTGAGTTGTTTAATGGTTTTCATGTTCATTCCTTTTTGTATGAAAATTATTAATAGAAACGGCGGCACCGGTTGCCCTCAACGAATTGCGAGAAAACACGGTACTAGCGCCCCTCCGGCAAGCCAGTGGGGACGTGATTGCAGATACTGCTTAAAGGTTGGGGAATCCTATGAGGCTGGAGGCGTCTCGGACCGTTCCAGGCCAGCGATGAAGCCGGCGATTTCTCCCAGCGCGTAACACCTGCACGCGCATTCGTTGCGCGCCCCTGCTTCATTCAGGGCCGCGGCCGGCATTCGGTTGACGGTGGTCTTGACTCCACAGGCGATCAACTTGGCGCCATATTGTTCCGCTTCGTCGCGCAGCGGATCGTCTTCGGCCGACAGGATCAGTGCCGGCGGCAGGTTCTTCAAACGGCTCGACTGCAGCGGCGAGGCGTACGGATGGGTACGGTCGGCGGCGTTCGGCAGGTAACCGCGGTAGGCCGCCGCGCAGGCGTCGGCCACGTCCAGCAGGTCCGGCGCGTTCTGCATCTCGCGCATCGACCAGGTGCTCAGGCCCGGATCGAGCATGGGCATCACCAGGATCTGGCCGGCCAGCGCCGGGCCGCCACGGTCGCGCGACATCAGCGCGCACACCGCCGCCAGGTTGGCGCCGGCCTCGATGCCGGCCACCACCAGGCGCTTGCCGGTCCAGCCCAGCTTGGCCTTGTGTTTCTTTGCCCAGTTCAGCACGGCGTGGGCATCCTCGACGGCCGCCGGGAACGGCTGCACCGTGGCCAATGTGTAGGCGGTGGCCAGCACGGTGCTCTCCTGGTTGTCGTCGGCCATGTGGCGCAGGAACATGTCGGCATCGTCCAGGTCGCCGCTATTGAAGCCGCCGGCATGGAAGAACACGATCAGCGTGTCGCGCTTGGCGCCGGCCTCGCCGCTGGTGTACTCGCGGGCGGCCAACGGGCCTTCCGCGCCGCGCACTTCCAGGTTGCGGACTTTGATCAGATCCGACAGCTGCGGCAATGGCTCGACGTTTGCGCTCATCGCTGCACCGTATCCGAGGCGCTGGACAGCATGGCGGTGTCGGCGCAGGCGATGGCGGTATCGCCGGCGGCCGCCTGGGTCAGGGCACGAACGCCGTTCGCCTCGGCCTTGGCCGCCTGCGAGTAGGCATCGGTATAGACCACGCTTGCCAGGGCGACCGAAGTCAGCGCCAGGGCGATCGTCGTAACAATTCCATTCCGATATTTCATGTTGAACCCCTTTCCTTCCGTGTACTTTCTTGGTGCAGTACAGCAATCTTAAACTTGATCTACAATCTGATAAATACCGCAATGTCGAATTGATTGTTCAGGATTCCGAACAATGGGATGGGAAGATGAATAAACTGCAAGCAATGGAAGTGTTTGTGCAGGTGGTCGACGCCGGCGGCTTCACGCGCGCGGCCGACAATATGCAGCTGCCCAAGGCCACCGTCTCGACGCTGATCCAGGCGCTGGAGGCGACGCTGTCGGTCAAGCTGCTGCACCGGACCACGCGCCAGGTCAGCGTGACGGCCGACGGCGCCGCCTATTATGAGCGCTGCCTGCGCATTCTGTCCGACGTGCGCGAGGCCGAGGAATCGCTATCGCGCACCCGGCTCAGTCCCAGCGGACGGCTGCGGGTGGACGCGCCCACCGGCCTGGCCAGCGACGTGCTGATCCCCGCCCTGCCCGACTTCTTCACGCGCTACCCGGACATCCAGCTGGAGCTGGGTTGCAGCGACCGCACCATCGACCTGATCGAGGAAGGCGTCGACTGCGCGGTGCGCGGCGGCGTGCTGGGCGACTCCAACCTGATCGCGCGGCGCGTGGGCATCCTGCAGTTCGTCACCTGCGCCACGCCGGATTACCTGGACCGCTACGGCCGGCCCGCGCATCCCGATGAGCTGATGCGGCACCGCTGCGTGAACTATTTTTCCTCGCGCACGGGCAAGCTGTTCGACTGGGACTTTTCGCGCGACGGCCACCGCATCCAGGTCGCGCTGCCCGGCCACATCGCCGTCAACGACACCAACGCCTACACGGCGGCCGGCCTGGCGGGACTGGGCATCGTGCAGATGCCGAACTTTATGATGGAGCCCATGCTCAAGGACGGCCGCTTCGAACAGCTGCTGGCCGACTGGAGCACCGATCCGCTGCCGGTGCACGTGGTCTATCCGCAGAACCGCCACCTGTCGGCCAAGGTGCGGGTGTTTGTCGAATGGGTCGCCGAACTGTTTTCCAACCATCCGGGCATGCGCCTGCCGAAGGTCCCGCCGCCGGCGCGCCCGATTCCCTTTGAGGTCGCACTATGACTGCCATGACTGATATTCACCGCATCGTTTTCCTCGACCGCGACAGCGTCATCGCCACCATCCGCAAGCCGGCGTTCGCACACGAGTGGAGCGAGCATCCGGCCACCAAGGCGGCCGACGCCATGCAGCGTCTGCGCGACGCCCGCGCCACCATCGCCATCACCAACAAGGTGCCCTTGCGCGCGGCCGACCTGGAACAACTGCCGGAGCTGAAGATGATCGCGGTGGCGGCCACCGGCACCGACATCATCGACTTGGCCGCGTGCCGCGAGCGCGGCATCGTCGTCTCCAACATCCGCAACTACGCGGTGCACACGCTGCCCGAGCACACCTTCGCGCTGATGCTGGCGTTGCGCCGGCAACTGGTGGCCTACCGCGCCGACATCGAAGCCGGCTTGTGGCAAAAGTCGGAGCGGTTCTGCCTGTTCGGCCATCCGATCGCGGACCTGGCGGGCAGCCGGCTTGGCCTGCTGGGATATGGCGCGCTGGGAAAATCGGTGGCGCGGATCGCGAAGGCGTTCGGCATGGAGGTGATCGTGCATACGCGCTCGCCGCTACCCGACGCCGCTGGCGACGGCGTGCGCGAAGCGGGCTTCGACGAAGTGCTGGAGACCTCGGACATCATCAGCCTGCACCTGCCGCTGAACGACAAGACGCGCAACATGATCAGCGCGAAGGAGCTGATCCGCATGAAGCGCAGCGCGCTCTTGATCAACACCGCGCGCGGCGGCCTGGTGGACGAGACCGCACTGGCCGACGCCCTGCGCAGCGGCGTGATCGCCGGCGCCGGCTTCGACGTGCTGATGCAGGAACCGCCGCCGGCCGACAACGTGCTGCTCAACCTGCGGCTGCCGAACTTCATCCTGACGCCGCATTCAGCCTGGGCCAGCTCGCAGGCGATGCAGGTGCTGGCCGATCAGCTGATCGACAACATCGAGGCGTGGGTGGCTGGCGCGCCCCGAAATGTGCTGGCTTAACCAGCGCCCGGGGCAAGTCAGGTGAAGCTGCTGCTGGCTGTGATTCTGGTGCCGTTCGCAGGCCTGCTCGTGCTGGTGCTGGCCTACAGGCTGGCCTTCCTGTGCCTGAGCCGGCGCGGTACGGCCATCGTCACTCACACGTCCTTGCATCAACAGGAGGATTCGGAGGGCTATCTCAATCGCCACTACCGGATCTCGATCCGATATGAAGTGGCCGGCCGCAACTACGAGGCCGACGGCTTCCAGGGACTGGTCGATTACGCGGTGGGCAGCGAAGTGTCGATCCGCTACCGCCGCGGCAAGCCGCAGGACGTACACCTCGGATACTGGGGAAACCTGTGGACGCTCGCTGTCGCCACGGCACTCGCCGTTTCCTTCGCGTGGTTCATGCTGAATTAATCGACTCGATTGCGAGTCAGGCTGACTTGCGCGCTCATCAGGCGCGTGCCGCCGCCGAGCCGGAGGCCGTCGTCGCGGCTCGCAAGATAGCGCGCGCGCAGCTGGTCGGCGCCATGGTCGGACACCACGCCGTAACCCATGGCACGCAGCTCGCACGCCAGCACCTCGGGCGCGAAGTAGGAAATCCACGGTTCGCCCTCGGCCTCGTACTTCTGCGCGAAATAGGACATGCCCATGCGCTCCATCGGGTTGAGCAGCTCGGGCACCACGCCGTAGTCGAACACGATGCCGCTGCCCGATGGCAGGCCGGCGACGAAGGCCAGCGTGTCGAACACGGCGTCGGTGCTCAGGTACAGGGTCACGCCCAGCCAGGAGAAGAACACCGGCTGGTCCAGGCGGCAGCCGGCCGCCATCAGGGCGTCGGCCAGGTCGTCGCGTTCGAAATCGACCGGCACGTAGGTCAGCGACTCCGGCGCCGCGATGCCGGCCTGCTCCAGCAGGCCGCGCTTCCAGCGCTGGGTGGCGGGATGATCGACCTCGAACACGCACAGGTCGGGCACGGGATTGCGGTAGGCGTAGGTGTCCAGGCCCGCGCCCAGCAGCACGAACTGGCGCACGCCGTTGTCCAGCGCCCGCGCCAGTTCATCCTCGGCGAAGCGGCTGCGCACGGCCATCGCGGCGCGCAGCACGCGCACCACGCCGCTGTCGAATTTTTGTGGCGCGGCGCGCACCACGGCCTCGTTCTCGGGACCGAGGATGGACAAGGCCAGCGGATCGTCGAACACCGGCGGCTTGTCGATCAGCTGGTGGGCGGCGCGCAGCATGGCCACCGCCAAGGCGCTGCGGCTGGCCACACCCTTCTGCAACAAACCCTTGCCGGTGCTGGGCTGCTTCACGGGTAGCTGCCTGGCAGGAGAATGTTTTTATCGACCTTGGTGACGTCGCGCAAGCCGCAGAAGGCCATGGTCAGATCCAGCTCGTTGCGGATGATGTCCAGGCATTTGCTCACGCCCTGCTCGCCCATCGCGCCCAGTCCATACAGGAACGGGCGGCCGATGTAGACGCCCTTGGCGCCCAGCGCCAGCGCCTTGATCACGTCCTGGCCGGAGCGCACGCCGCCGTCCATGTGCACTTCGATTTGCGTGCCCACCGCGTCGACGATGGCCGGCAGCGCGCCGATCGACGACTGCGCGCCGTCCAGCTGGCGGCCGCCGTGGTTGGAGACGATCAGCGCATCGGCGCCGCTCTCCACCGCCAGCCGCGCGTCCTCCGCGTCCATGATGCCCTTGATGATCAACTTGCCGCCCCAGCGCTGCTTGATCCACTCGACGTCCTTCCACGACAGGCTCAAGTCGAACTGCTGGCTGGTCCACGCCGACAGCGACGACATGTCCGACACCGACGACGCGTGGCCGACGATGTTGCCGAAGCTGCGGCGTTTCGTGCCCAGCATGCCCAGCACCCAGCGCGGCTTGGTGGCCATGTCGACGATGTTGGCGATGGTGAGCTTGGGCGGCGCCGACAGGCCGTTGCGCAAGTCCTTGTGGCGCTGGCCCAGCACCTGCAGGTCCAGCGTCAGCACCAGCGCCGAGCAGCGCGCGGCCTTGGCGCGGTCGATCAGGCGGTTGATGAATTCGCGGTCCTTCATCACATACAGCTGGAACCAGAACGGCTTGCTGGTGTTGGCGGCGATGTCTTCGATCGAGCAGATGCTCATGGTCGACAGCGTGAACGGCACGCCGAATTTTTCCGCTGCCTTGGCGGCGAGGATCTCGCCGTCGGCGTGCTGCATGCCGGTCAGGCCGGTCGGCGCCAATGCCACCGGCATCGCCACTTCCTGGCCGACCATGGCGCTCTTGAGCGTGCGGTTCTCCAGGTTGACCGCCACGCGCTGGCGGAATTTGATGCGCTGGAAGTCCTCGACGTTGGCGCGATAGGTCGATTCGGTCCACGAGCCGGCATCAGCGTAATCGTAGAACATGCGCGGCACGCGCTTCTGGGCCAAGACGCGCAGGTCTTCGACGGTGGTGATGATGGTCATGCACGCTCCTCCGGGATGATGATCGGACAATCATCGCACGAGGCCCGTGTATCATGGAAGCACTATCAAAAAGGGAATGATCTTTGAAATCCAAAACCAACGTCGCCATCACGCTGGCCGCCGCGGCGCTGCTGGGCATCTTCGGCTATCGCAGCCTGACCCGGCAGGTGCAGCCGGTCGCGGTCAGCGCCGCCAACTGCACGCCGGAGCACATCCGCGCCGTCACCGACGCGATGGAACGCTCGATCCTGTCGGCGCAATGCGCCAAGGCCCGCAAGCCATAAAGAAAAAGGGCCTGAAGATTACTCTTCAGGCCCTTCGTCTTACGAATTTTGGTGCGGCTGGCAGGAATCGAACCCACGACCCCTTGGTTCGTAGCCAAGTACTCTATCCAGCTGAGCTACAGCCGCGAAAGACAACATTATAGCAGGGGAAATTCAAATCAAGAAGAGCGGCGACGACTTTTTTTACGGCGCGTTTTTCAGCGGTCCGCACGGGCAAAAGTGATAATTCGTGTAATTTCCCGCCATTTGTGCCGCATACAATGCACTCCCCACATTATGTGACACGGAGAGAAATTAATGATTCAAAAAATAGAACAGGTCTACCTGCAATTACTGCGGATAGTTTTGCTGCTGGTCGCAACCCTGGCCATTGTCGCCAGCGTCGTGTTGGGAGTTCGTTATATCAATACCCATGATGCCCAAGCCACTCCCGTAAAAGACGAGATCAAGCTGAATCTGTCGAGTTACGAGCCGGCCAAGCAAGCGCAAGCCCCGGCAAAAGGCGTCGACCGGACTTCAGACTCCTCACAGCAGGTCACCCGGAAGCTGGATCCCCTGTTCGAGGATTACTATAAAGCGGTCGATTCGTTCATCAAAGCGGCCGGCGCCACAGTGACCCTCAACAAAGAACAACTGCACGAAGGGTTCGAGAGCATGGCGCAAGACCCCAGCCTGGGGCGCGACTTCCTTAAATTATTCATTCCCGTCATTAACGATGCGACGAAAAACCCAGCCATCCTCGCTCGCGCGAAATTGAATATGAACGAAGAATATGGCCGCCTGCTGAGCCATTTTGGCGACCAGTTCAAAAACGACGCGCAACAAATAGAAGCGAAAAAAATGGAAGCCCAACAAGCTGCCGAGACGGCGCGGGCCAGCTCCACATCTTCGCTCTACGCCGCCGGCGCGGGCTTCATGATCTTTGCCGGCCTGGTCCTGTTGATCGTTCTGCTGAAAATCGAACGGAATCTCCGCACCGCAGTGGTGAAGGAATCCGGCCAGGCGGAATTGGCTGGATAAAGAAAAAAGGCCTGAAGATCGCTCTTCAGGCCTTTCGTCTTACGAATTTTGGTGCGGCTGGCAGGAATCGAACCCACGACCCCTTGGTTCGTAGCCAAGTACTCTATCCAGCTGAGCTACAGCCGCGAAAAACAAGATTATAACAGCGTTTTCTTGTTTGGCGAAGCATTCCTTGAAGAAATTTTGCAATCTGTTTCAAGGGCTTACACTTATAGCAAAAGGGCCCGAAGATCGCTCTTCAGGCCCTTTCACTTACGAATTTTTGGTGCGGCTGGCAGGAATCGAACCCACGACCCCTTGGTTCGTAGCCAAGTACTCTATCCAGCTGAGCTACAGCCGCTTAAGCAACATTATAAAGCATTAATTTCGTTTTGCAAAGTTCGATATTTTCTATCGTTTAGTTGGTCAAGCGCACGAAACACCGAATCAACCACTTTGCAAACTGCTTTGCTGCATCTCCTTCAACCGGCATGCCGTTCGAAAGAAGCAGCATTATAGGGACACTCCCCCGGCTTGTCCAGCACTCTCTGTCAGGTGCCGAATTCGGCCGCCGCCTTGGCCGACCACAGCGCCTCGTTGTAGGACGCGTACGGCACACCGTAGCAATCGATCTGGCCGCCCTCGCCGACGAATTTGATCCACCAGCCGGCGGCGTCGGTGATGATGGCGATGTCGCCCGGCCGGCAGTTGTCCGCGATCTGCTCGCTTTGTTCGAGAACAACAATATTCACTTTCCTGTGCTTCAACACCGTCGCCATCGCGCCTCCAGTTTGCGGCACTGCGCCGCGCCGTCCGCCAGTGTACAGCCAGCCCGCCCGGACGCGGAAAAAAACATGGCCGTTTCACTCACAAATCCAGCATTTCCAAGGCTTGCGGGTGGCTTCATTCATGCCAGTGATCACGCTCATCATCAGAAAAAATTTGCATTCGTTTGCGCAATGCAGCATCATTCACCTGTCTCCTCTATTCTCCTCCAAGGAAATAGATTTAGCCCGCTCCTGTAGCGGGCTTTTTTTTTAGTGTACGATGCGGTCAGCTTTGCCTTCCAAGACAAATTCAGACAGGTTGCCCCAGCATGACACCATCCACCGCCGTCGCGCCGCCCTCCCCTGACTGGTCGCGCACCGCCCTTGGCGAACCGGCCGGCTGGCCGCTGCCGCTGCGCCTGACCGTGGACATCCTGCTCAACTCCCCCACCGCCATGCTGCTGATGTGGGGTCCCGAACAAATCATGGTCTACAACGACGCCTACGCGGTGCTGACCGGCCTGTCGAGCCTGCGCGCGCCGGGCGGCGGCGTGCCGTCCATCCAGCCGGCCGCGTGGAGCTGGAACGGCGCCGCGATCCGCCAGGCCTGGGCCGGCGACAGCACCAGCCACCGCGGCGTGAGCCTGCCGGTGTGGCGCAACAACGGCGTCGCCCAGCTGCCGTTGGATTTGTACTACACCCCGGTGCGCAACGAGACGGGCGGCGTGGCCGGCGTGCTGTGCACGCTGGCGCCGGCCCAGGCCGCGCCACCGGCCGAAACCGCCCGTCCGCTGCGCCTGCTGGTGGTCGAGGACAACGCCGACGCCCGCTACTTGGTCTGCGAAACCCTGCGCGCGCTGGGCCACGAGGTGCAGGCCGCCGCCACCGGCGAGGACGCCCTGCCCGAGCTGGCGCGCCAGCCCTTCGACGTGCTGTTCACCGACGTCAGCCTGCCCGGCATGTCCGGCGTCGAGCTGGCCCGCCTGGCGCGCAAGCAGAGCCCTGCGCTGCAACTGCTGTTCGCCTCCGGCTACGGCGACGCCCTGACCCGCCACCTGGAATTCCCCGCCCAGTCGCTGCAAAAACCCTACGACATCGAACAGCTGCAAGCCGCGCTGGACCAGATCGCCCAACGCCTGGCGGCCCGCCCGGCCTGAGCCGCCGCCAACCGTGCGTAGCCACGGCGGGAGATGGGCATACAATAAAGACACCGTAAAACGTCAAGCGCAAGTCTGACGAGCCTGACGGCCGCCGTCCGGCGGCCACAGGTTTCGCGGCAGCCCGAAGCCTTACATGATTCTTCCAAACGAGCCCAACGACGCCGTAACGCCCCAGCCCCCGACGGACGACGCCGCGCTCCCCACTTCAACGACCGCCCAGCACGATTTGCTGGGCGCGCGGGAGGCGTTGCGGCAAAGCCAGCTGGAATTGCGCGCGCTCGCCAATTCGATGCCGCAACTGGCCTGGATCGCCGAGCAGGACGGCAGCAAGGTCTGGTACAACCAGCCGTGGTACGCCTACACCGGCACCACGCCCGAGCAGATGGGCGGCGACGGCTGGCGCCAGGTCTACGCGCCCGACTGCATCGTCCCCATGCTGGAGCGCTGGGAATACTCGCGCGCCACCGGCCAGCCCTACGAGCTGGAGGTGCCGATCCGCAGCGCCAACGGCGAGTTCCGCTGGTTCCTCACACGCGCCAACCCGGTGCACGACGCCGCCGGCCGCGTGCTGCGCTGGTTCGGCACCAGCACCGACGTCGACCAGGTCAAGCGGGTGCAGGAGGCGCTGCGCGACCAGACCGCCGTGCTGGAGCTGGTCAACCGCACCGGCAACGCGCTGGCCTCGACCCGCGACCTGCATCCGTTGCTGCAGGAGGTGACCGACGCCGCCACCCGCATCAGCGGCGCCCGCTTCGGCGCCTTCTGCTACCACGGCGCCGACGGCCACGGCAAGGCGCGCATGCTGCACATGCTGTCGAGCGACGCCCCGGCCGGTTGCGCCGGCTTCGGCCGCCGCGCGACGGCGCGCCCGCCGAGCGCCCCGCTGTGCGCAACGGCACGGTGCGCAGCGACGACTGGCCGGCCGACGCCCGCAACGGCGGCGGCGCGGACGGCCCGCCGGCCCAGCCGCCGCGGCGCAGCTACCTGGCGGTGCCGGTGGCGCTGCGCTCGGGCGCGGTGATCGGCTGCCTGCACTTCGGCCATCCCGAGCCGGCCATGTTCAGCGAGCGCACCGAGCGCATCATCGGCGGCATCGCCGCCCAGGCCGCCATCGCGATCGACAACGCGCGCCTGTACGAGGCCTCGCAGCAGGCCGCCGAGGAGCGCAAGATCCTGCTCGACAGCGAACGCCACGCGCGCGCCGAGGCCGAGCGCAACAGCCAGATGAAGGACGAGTTCCTGGCCACGCTGTCGCACGAGCTGCGCACGCCGCTGACGGCCATCCTCGGCTGGGCCCAGGTGCTGCGGCGCGGCAGCCGCGACCAGGCCGACCTGCACCGCGGCCTGCAGACCATCGAGCGCAACGCCCGCGCCCAGGCCCAGCTGATCGAGGACCTGCTCGACATGAGCAGCATCGCCTCCGGCAAGGTGCGGCTGGAGATGCTGGCGCTGGCGCCGTCGGCCATCGTGGCGGCCGCCATCGACACCGTGCGCCCGGCCGCCGAGGCCAAGCAGATCCACATCGCCCAGGAGTTCGAGCCCGCGCCCGGCATGGTGGCCGGCGACGCCAACCGCCTGCAGCAGATCATCTGGAACCTGCTGACCAACGCCCTCAAGTTCACGCCGGCCGGCGGCCGCATCGAAGTCCGCATCCGGCGCGAGGGCGACCAGATCGCCATCGCCGTGCGCGACAACGGCATCGGCATCGCGCCCGACTTCCTGGCCCACGTGTTCGAGCGCTTCCGCCAGGCCGACGCCAGCACCACCCGCCAGCACGGCGGCTTGGGGCTGGGACTGGCGATCGTCAAGCACCTGGTGGAGCAGCACGGCGGCACCGTGGCGGCCGCCAGCGAGGGCGTCGGCCATGGCACCTGCTTCACCGTGCGCCTGCCGCGCCGGCGCGGCGCCAACGAGCCGCTGGGCGCGGCCATCGGCGGGCGCCGCGCGGCCGCCCACGACCTGTCCGGCCTGCAGGTGCTGGTGGTCGACGACGAGGACGACGCGCGCGAGCTGATCAAGCGCATCCTGGCCGACTGCAACGCCGACGTGCTGACCGCGGCCACCGCCACCGAGGCGCTGTCGCTGCTGCAACACGCGCGCCCGGACCTGATGGTCAGCGACCTCGGCATGCCGGAGGTGGACGGCTACGGCCTGCTGGACCGCGTGCGCGCGCTGGGCCCGTCGCGCGGCGGCGACCTGCCGGCCATCGCACTGACCGCGTTCGCCCGCTCGGAGGACCGCATCAAGGCGCTGTCGAGCGGCTTCCTGGCGCACATCGCCAAGCCGGTCGAGCCGAACGAGCTGATCGCGAAGGTGGCCATGGGCGCCCACCACCGCCACGCCTGAGCGGGGTTGACAAACGCTCAACAGGCGTGGCGACTATTACTATTACGAAATAAAACATTTCCTACCCGCAGACGCGGCAATGTCCTACAAGCAATCCGAAATTCGGTTGGTAAACTACAAAATCACGAAAAAGCAGGTACAATTAGTTTCCACATGGAAATATCATGCGCAGGTGTGCGCCGCAGCACAGACGCATGCGCTATGATCGTGAGAGTATAACTTTCCGGCCAGAATGGCCGAATTTGAGACAGACAGAGACCAATATGCCGAGCCGAGACGAAATCCTGCACGCCAAGATCCTGGTGGTGGATGACAGCGCCGACAACGTCGAATTGATGTTGGAGATCCTGCGCGAAGCCGGCTATACCGATGTCGCCTCCACCATGCTGCCCGAGCAGGTGTGCCCGCTGCACCGCCAGCACTGCTACGACCTGATCCTGCTGGACCTGCAGATGCCGGGCCTGAACGGCTTCCAGGTCATGAAGGGCCTGAAGGAAATCGAACAGGGCGGCTACCTGCCGGTGCTGGCGCTGACCGCCCAGCCCAGCTTCAAGATCGCCGCGCTGGAGGCGGGCGCGCGCGACTTCATCAGCAAGCCGTTCGATCTGCTCGAGGTCCACAAGCGCATCCACAACATGCTCGAGGTGCGGCTGCTGTACAAGGAGCTGGCGCAGTACAGCCGCCAGCAGCAGGAGCTGGCGCTGCACGACCCGCTCACCGGCCTGCCCAACCGCCGCCTGCTCGAGGACCGCATCGCCACCGTGCTGCAGCACGCCACGCGCCAGCAGAACAAGGCCGCCGTCATGTACCTGGACCTGGACGGCTTCAAGGCCATCAACGACACCCACGGCCACGCGGCCGGCGACGAGATCCTCAAGATGGTGGCGCAGCGGCTGGTCGGCTGCGCCCGCAAGGAGGACACGGTGGCCCGCGTCGGCGGCGACGAGTTCGTCATCGTCATGGGCAATATCAGCCAGCCGGGCGACACCCACGAGCCGGCCGCCAAGCTGATCGAGGCGGTCTCCGAACCCTACCTCGTCAACGGCCTGACCTTGCGCCTGTCGACCAGCATCGGCATCGGCATCTATCCCGACGACGCCGACCAGGTGGCGTCGGTGATCGCCGTGGCGGACGCCGCGCTGTACGAGGCCAAGCGCTCGGGCAAGAACCGCTGCTGCATACCGCGCAGATGATGCCCATATGCCGCCGCAGCAGCACCACGCGATGTCGCCGGTGCCGCCTGAGCGGCTTCTGCCGGGTTCACGCCGGTGCGCGCGTCGTGCTCCATCTTGCCGGCGTGCTGGTGGTCGTCGTGCGCGTCGACCTTTTCCGGCGCCACTTCGATGCGCGTGACGCCGGCGTCGACCGACACCGGATCGCTGGCCGGGAACGTCATCTCCAGGCCGTCGTCCAGCAGGGTCTCCTTGGCCTGCTCTTCCGGCGTGGCCTGCTCCAGGTCGGCCAGGGTGGTGATGGCCGCGGCCCATTTGACGAACTCCAGCGCGGCCAGCTCGCGCACCGTGTGCACATTGAACGCCTGCGCCAGCGCCTTGGCGTCCTTGGCGCTCAGGCCGCGCAACGCGCTGGTGGGCGCGTCGGCCAGCGCGCGGAAGCTCTGGCCCAGGTATTCCTTATCCACCACAGTATCGATATTCATGATGTGTCCTTTCAACGAGGTTGGCCCCCACTATCGCAACGCGCGCCGGCGCGGTCTGTACGGCGCCGAACACTGGCGCCGCATGGCTGCCGCCGTGTTCGATTGAGGGACCGTTTTTGACATTCATATATGCAATTGATATGATGGTTTGGCGACAATTTCTTGCTTCTCTGGCAGCTACAAGGCCGCGAAGATTTCGCCGTGTCAGCAGGATGCAGAGACCCCGTGCCTAAAACTGAAAAACCCAAAATCCTGGTGGTCAACGACGATGCCAACAGCCTGTTCGCATTGACCAGCCTGCTCACCCAGTGGGCGGAGCAGGAAGCCTATGAGGTGCTGGCGGCCCGTTCGGGCCAGGAGGCCCTGCGCCAGGTGCTGATGCACGACTTCGCCGTGATCCTGCTGGACGTGAACATGCCCGGCATGGACGGCTTCGAGACCGCCGAGGCGATCCACCAGCGCGCGCGCTCGGCCAACATCCCCATCATCTTCATCACCGCCTTCCTCGCGGACGAGCTCGACCGCCTGAAGGCCTACCAGCGCGGCGCGGTCGACTTCCTGTTCACGCCGGTGATCCCGCAGGTGCTGCACGCCAAGGTCGCGGTGTTCGTCGCGCTGGCCACCAAGAACGAGGAGCTCAAGCGCCAGGCCCGCCAGCTGAGCCAGCGCACCACCGAGCTGACCGCCACCAACGAGCGCCTCACGCGCGAGATCGAGGAACGCGAATCGGCCGAGCGGCAAAACCACGCCAAGGACGAGTTCCTGGCCATGCTGGGCCACGAGCTGCGCAACCCGCTGTCGGCCATCAGCAGCGCGGCCTCGCTGATCGGGCTGCCGGGCGTGTCGGCCGACGGCGTCGGCCGCGCCCGCAAGATCATCCAGCGCCAGAGCCAGCACCTGGGCAGCATTGTCGACGACCTGCTGGACCTGTCGCGCGCGATGTCGGGCAAGATCCTGCTCAACCGCGCGCCGCTGGACCTGGCCGCGCTGGTGGCGCAGACGCTGGAAACCTACCGCGCCACCGGCCGCAGCGCCGACTACGAGCTGGTCAACGACCTCGACCCCGGCTGGGTCGAGGGCGACGCCACGCGGCTGGAGCAGATCACCAGCAACCTGATCGACAACGCCCTCAAGTACACGCCGGCCGGCGGCCGCATCGAGGTACGCACCTGGACCGAGAACGACGACGTCGTGCTCAGCGTACGCGACACCGGCGTCGGCATCGCGGCCGACCTGCTGCCGCATGTGTTCGACGTGTTCGTGCAGGGCTCGAGCACGCTGGACCGCGCGCAGGGCGGCCTGGGCATCGGCCTGTCGCTGGTGCGCCGGCTTGGCCGAGCTGCATCAGCGCGACATCGCCGCCGACAGCAGGCCGGGCGGTGCAAGTAAGCGGTCCTTCACCGCTGTGCCTGCCGCGCATCGAGCACCAGGCGGCGCCGCCGGCCTCTCTGGTCGAGGCCGGCGTTGCGCGCGGCGCGGCGCCGGCCGCCCCACCATCCCGCTGATCGAGGACAACGACGACGGCCGCGAGATGATACCGCGATGCTCAGCTGCTACGCTACGACGGTGCACCGGCGGCCGACGGCCACGGCGTGGTGCCGCCGCGCGCCCGCGGCCGGACGTGGCGCTGTCGACATCGGCCTGCCCGGCATCGACGGCTACGAGGTGGCGCGCGCCGGCTGCGCGCCGATCCGGCCACGCGCGGCATCCGCCTGATCGCCCTGACCGGCTACGGCCTGGCCGAGGACCTGCGGCGCGTGATGGACGCCGGCTTCGACCGCCACCTGGTCAAGCCGGTCGACATCGACCAGCTGACCGAGGCGATCGGCGGCTGCGTGCGGGTGCCGGTGCGGCAGTGAGCGCGCCAGAGTGCGCCACGACTTGCAAAGCTCGGGTATCATCGAGAGACACAGTCCGTCCTAACAGAGAGAACCATGTCCGTCCCGGCACCACTAGAACAAGACGCCCTGCGTAGCGCCGACCTGAGCGACCTGCTCGGCCACGTCCACACCTGCTGGGACAACGAGCGCCGCTCGCTGTCGCGCCAGCTGCACGACAGCCTCGGCTCGTCGCTGACCGCGCTCACCATGCACCTCGGTTTGCTGATGCAGAAAATGCCGCAGGACGCCGCGCTGCAGGACCGCGCCGCCCACATGAAGCAGCTGCTGATGCAGATCGTCGAGACCAACCGCCAGATGCAGATCAAGCTGTGGAACGACAAGCTCGAATTCCTCGGCGTGCGCGTGGCGCTGGGCGAGGCGGTCGAGCAGTTCGGCCAGCAGCACCAGATGACCGCGCGCTGCAGCCTGCCGGAGGACGAGCTCAACTGTCCACGCAGCCACGGCATCGTGCTGCTGCACACGCTGGAGGAGGCGCTGCGCAACATCGCCATGCACGCGCGCGCAACCGAGGTGGACGTCATCGTCGACGACAACGAGGACGAGGTGATGTTGACGGTCAAGGACAACGGCATCGGCCTGAACGCGCCGCTGGCGGGCGTGCTGGGCCAGCTCAGCGGCAAGTTCGGCCTGCGCACCGCGCGCGAGCGGGCGGCCTACCTGGGCGGCACGCTGACGCTGGCGGCCGGCGCCGAGCACGGCGTCACGCTGACGATGATACTGCCCAAGCCGGCCGCCTAGGACCGCACGCAGCCACGATTCCGCCCTTTGCGCTCCGATCCACGCCAGACGCTGCGGCGCCGGCAGGTGATGTTCATGTAATTTATGCAAAACCAAAATCAAAAGACTTCCCCGTTCGATCGCACCCGTCTTGCCGCCGCGCTGCTCGCATTGAGCTCGGCCACGCTCCCGGCTTACGGCGATGCCGCGACGGCGGGCCCTTTCATGCATCCGGGCGCGCCGCTCAGCCTTTCGGATCTCACCGCGCTCAAGGCCAACGTCGATCAAGGCAGGGAACCGTGGACGTCCGCCTACAAGCTGTTGGCGAACGATGGCAAGGCCAAGCTCACCTACGCCATGGCCGGGCCGTTCGCGACCGTGGGCCGCGCCCCCGACGTGAATCTCTGGGCATGGCGCAACGACATGGTCGCCATCTGGAATCTCTCGCGGATGTGGTATTTCACACGCAACGACGACTACGCCAGGAAAGCACACGAAATCCTGATGGCATGGGCCACCACCCAGACCGCGTTCACGGGCCGCGAGTCGATGCTCGATCTGGGCGACTACGCCTACCAGTTCGTCGGCGCCGCCGACATCCTGCGCGGCACCTGGGGCGGCTGGACGGACAACGACACGACCGTCGTGAAGAAGTACTTCAACGACGTCCTGATGCCGGCGGCAAATCCCTACGGCGAAAACCAGTTCGGCGCCGCCAACAAGGGGGCGCTCGCCCTTGTCGCCCTCGGCCTGATGGCCATCTTCAACGACGACAGCGCGATGCTGGACCGGGTGGTGTACCAGACCCGCTCGCTGGCCCACATCGGCCTGCGCAACTCCAACGACCTCGGCATGCTGGGCGACTCGCTGCGCGACCAGGGGCACGCCCATGGACAGCTCAGGTCGCTGGTCATGCTGGCCGAGGCGCTCTGGAAGCAAGGCATCGACGTCTACTCCGAATTGGACGACCGCCTGCTGGCGGCCGGCGAATATTACGCGCGGGTGAACGAACTCGTGCCCACGACCGCCCTGCCGTTTGGCACCACCGATGCCTACTATCTCACCGACGCCACCAACCGCGGTTGGAGCGGCTGGGGCGGCGGCAACATCGCGCTCAATCAGATCCATGGCGCCTATGTCCTCCGAAAAGGCATGCAAGCCCCCTACATCGCTCAGCGACGCCTCTGGATGCCGGTGGACAGCGGCAGCTTCATGTTCCTGAAGGACAGCGACACCTCGACCGCCACGCCGCCACCGCCGCTCGCCATTCCCGCAGTCGCCTCCATCACCTCGGGCTTGAGCAATATCGAGATCGGCGGCGCCACGCCGGCCGGCACGTCCAGCTACGCCGCCGGCAAATGGAGCGTGGCGGGCGCGGGCGCCGACAGCTGGGGCACGACCGACAGCTGCCACTTCAGCTACAAGGCCCTCACCGGCGACGGCGCCATCATCGCGAAAGTCGAGTCGCTCCAGAACACCAGCCCGTACGCCAAGGCCGGCGTGATGATGCGCACCAGCCTGGCCCAGGGCGCGCCCCGCGCCTGGATGGCCGTCAGCAACCAGGTCAAGGTCGAGCAGAACATGCAGAACCTCGCGGTCTACGGCGGCAACAACTACGGCAACAAGGCCCTCGCCATCGCGAACGGCGTGCCGTCGTACTGGGTGAAGCTCGAACGCATCGGCAACATGATCACCGGCTACATCTCTCCCGACGGCAGCAACTGGGCCGCCACCGACGCCGGCCGCATCGACGCCCCGCTGCCCGACACCATCTATGTGGGCCTGATGGTCGTCTCGCACGCCAACGGCACGCTCAACACCTCCACCTTCAGCAACGTCCAGATCACCGGCGGCGACGGTCGCGCGCCGAGCGTCATCCCCGCCGCGCCCGCCATGCTGTACGCATCGCCGGGCGATGCCGCCGTCCCGCTGCGCTGGCAGCAGTCCGCCGGCGCCACCGGCTACACGGTGATGCGCTCGACCTCCAGCGGCGGCCCCTACTCGACCATTGCGATGGATATCACGGGCGGCAGCTACACGGATCGCTCGGTGGCCAACGGCACGACTTACTACTACGCGGTTACGGCAACCAACTCCGCCGGCACCAGCCTGACGTCGCCCGAGGACAGCGCCACACCGGCTCATCCGCTGGTGAACATCGCCACCGGCGGCACCGCCAGCGACAGCAAGAACAACCCGGCCAACGCCGGTTACGCCTTCGACAAAAACTCGGCGACGCAATGGTTCTATCCGGGTGCGACGGGCTGGCTGCAGTATGACCTCGGCCATGCTGAAACCGTGCGGCGCTATACGGTGATCAGCTCCACAGGCCTGGTCCCGCGCGATCCCAAGGACTGGCAGCTGCAGGCGTCCAACGACGGCCTCGCCTGGACCACGCTGGACACCCAGAGCGACCAGGCGTTCACCGGCCGCAACCAGCTGAAAGGCTACACGGTCGCCACTCCGGGCGCCTATCGCTACTACCGCCTCGACATCGCGGCCAACAACGGCGACGCCACCTTTACGGATCTTGCCGAATTTGGACTGTTCGCCGTCAAGCCGTAGCGAGACCGGCACGCCGCGCCGGTGCGGTTCGACCGGCGGCGTGCTAGTGCAGCTTGACCAGCGGCGTGCTGCGCTTGATCAGGAAGCGCGCCAGCGCCAGCACGCCGGTGCGCACCGTGCCGAGCACGGCGCGGTGGTGCATCAGGTGCAGGCTCACGTACATCAGCCGCGCGACCAGGCCGTCGACAAACCAGCTCAATCCCTTCAGCGATCCCATCAGGCTGCCCACCGTCGTGGTCTGGCCGAACGACACCAGCGAACCGTAGTCGCGGTAGACGTACGGATGCGCCTGCGGCGCCCTGCCCTTGTGCTGGCGCATGAACGCCTGGAACAGGTAATCGGCCTGCTGGTGCGCGGCCTGCGCGCGCGGCGGCACCGGCTTGCCGTCCGGCCCGGCGCAGGCGGCGCAATCGCCCAGCGCGTGGATGCCCGGATGGCCCGGCACGGCCAGGTGGCCGTCGACCTCGATCTGGCCCGATTTCGCGACCGGCAGACCCAGCTGCGCCAGCCATGGCGGCGCCTTGATGCCGGCCGCCCACACCACCAGTTGCGCCGGATAGACGACGTCGCCGGCCGTCACCGAATCGGCGGTGATGGCGGTGACGCGAGTGTCGGTGACGACGGTGACGGCGCGTTCGCGCAACAGGTCCAGCGCGGCCGCCGCCACCTTGTCCGGCAAGGGCGCGAGGATGCGCGGCGCCCCCTCCAGCAGGGTGATGCGGACATCGCGCTCGGCGTCGAGGCGATGGAAATCGTAGGCGGCATACACGCCGCTGGCCTCGCGCAACTCGGCCGCCAGCTCGACGCCGGTGGCGCCGCCGCCGATGATGACGATGTCGACGCCGGCCTCGGGCCGCGTGCTTTTCCGCAGCTCGGCTTGCGTGAGCAGCTTCAGCAGCGTCAGGCGGAAGCGCTCGGCGTCCTCGGTGGCGTTCAGGGAAATGGTGTGTTCGGCCGCGCCGGGCACGCCGAAATAATTGGAGACGCTGCCGACCGCCAGCACCAGCGCGTCGTAGCCGATGCGGCGCTCGGGCAGCACCTGTTCGCGCTGGCCGCTGTCGCCGCTGTAGATGGGGCCGATCGTCAGCCGGCGCCCGGCCTCGTCCAGCGCCTGCATCGGCCCGTAGACGAAGGTGAAGCCGTTGTCGTGGGCCAGCATCGGGTAGGACAAGCCTTCCTGATGCACGTCCAGCGTGCCGGCCGCCACCTCGTGCAGCGACGGCTTCCAGATGTGGAACTGGCGGCTGTCGACCAGCGTCACCGCCTGCGGCCCCAACTTGCGGCCGAGCTTGCAGGCGAGCTCCAGCCCGCCCGCCCCGCCGCCTACGATCACGATTTTGCTGTGCAAACCTGACTCCTGTGGGCGGCGGCCTGCGCCGCGTGCTTAGTCTTTGTCTTTGCCGTGGCCGTTGCCGTGGCCGTTACCGTTGCCATGACCCCGGCCGTTGCCGTTGCCGTTGCCATGGTCGTCGTCGCGGCGGTCGTCACGGCGGTCGTCGCGACGATCATCGCGGCGGCCTTCGCCATGACGCTCGCGATAGCGCGGCACGTATTGATTCTGGTACCAGCCGTCATCGACGAAGTACACGCGCTGGCCGCAGGCGCGATACTCGGCGCAGTGCTTGTCCCAGTGCTTGGCGTGGCCCGGAGGCACGTGCAGGTAGACCGGCGCGGTCTCCACATAGCGCACCGGGCGCTGCACGATCACCGGCTCGCGGTAGATGACCTGCGGCTGCGGGTAGTCGCCGATATCGAGGCGGCCGTAAAAGCCGGGCTGGCCGATGCTGATGGAGACGCCAACGTCGCTGGCGTAAGCTGCGGAGGACAACGCCAGCAAGCTGGCGGCGAGGATCTTGGCTTTCATGATGGCCTTCTTTTCTTGTAATAGTGTGGCTGAGCGAACTTGCTCAATTCCCATCTTAGCAAACCGAGGAGTAACTTTCCGTACGCTAGCGTACATAAATCGCCGCAATCGCTCACCACAGTTGCGCCAGCGGCAACACTACACCGCTGAAGAAGGCCCAGTCCGGCGACGCGCGGTTCATGCCGTGGGCCGCGCCGAAGTCCACCGTCAGCCGCTTGCTGGGGCTGTAGCTCATCGCCACCAGCACCTGCGCCGTGCTGGCCGCGCCGCTGCGGCGGGTGCCGGACCACTCGCCGGTCACGCCCCAGCGCTCGTTGACCGGCGTCGAGAACGAGGCCGACAGTCCGGTCTGCACCCGGCCCGTGCCGGCATCGTAGGCGCCCAGGCGGGTGGCGTTGAGGTTGGCGTCCATGTGGACGCTGCCCATGTCCTGGCTGTAGATCCCGTTGAGGCTGTAGTCGGCGCGGCCGCTGCCGATGCTGTCCTTGGCGGTGGGCGCCTTGGCGCCCAGTTCCAGCCCCAGCGCGCTGGCCTCGCTGAGGATGAAGGCGCGCTTGAGCACGAACTGCGTGTCGCCGATGCCGCGCGCGCGGCCGCCATCGCCGTCCGGCGCCGACACGAAGCCCTCGCCCACCAGCACCACGCCCCATTGCTCGTTGAAGCCCAGCTTGAGCGCGTACGGCAGGCTGTTGCGCCGGCCGTCGTCGGACTTGCTGCTCAGGCCACCCAGTTCAAGTTCCAGCTGGCCGGCGGCCGGCAATTGCGCCGGACTGGACACGGACGGCCGGTAAGGCGTGATCGGCGGTCCGTCTTCGGCCAGACAAAACAAGGGCAACAGGCACAGCGCGGCGGCGAGAGTAGTTTTCATGGTGGTTCCTGATTGGGCAATGTCGCCAGCGTAGCACGCCACTTGTTGAACGGAAAACTCCCGTGCTAAAATAATCGTTCGATACCTAACCATTAGCTGCGAAATCATATGCCCTCTATCGAAGAACGCTTCTCCGCCGCGATGCACGGCACCGCCCGCGCCTGGCGCCTGGCGGTCGACCGCCGCCTCAAGCACCTGGGCCTGAGCCAGGCCAGCTGGATGGCGATCGCCTTCATCGCCAAGGAAAGCGAGGCGCTGTCGCAAACCCGGCTGGCCGCCCGCGTCGGCGTCGAGGACCCGACCATGGTCGCCACCATCGACCGCCTCGTCAAAGCCGGCTACGTGGTCCGCACGCCGTCCGAGACCGACCGCCGCGTCAAGCTGGTCAGCCTGACCGAACAAGGGCAGCAGATCTACCAGAGCGTCTGGCGGGAAGCCTCCGCCTTCCGCCTGGAGCTGCTGGGCGGCGCCGATCCGGCGGTGCTGCGCGTCGTCACCGAATTCCTGGAGACGCTGCTCACCGAAATCGAGTCGCGCCCATGAGCACGGCCGCACCGCCCGGCGACATCAACCGCCCCATGATCACATTGTCGATCATGCTGGCGACCGTCATCCAGGCGCTGGACGGCACCATCGCCAACGTCGCGCTGCCGCACATGCAGGGCAGCCTGTCGGCCTCGCAGGACCAGATCACCTGGGTGCTGACCTCCTTCATCGTGGCCGCCGCCATCGCCACGCCGCTGACCGGCTGGCTGTGCGACCGCTACGGCCAGAAGAACATCTTCCTGACCGCGGTGGCCGGCTTCACCTTGGCCTCGGTGCTGTGCGGGCTGTCCGGCTCGCTGGCGGAGATCGTCGCCGCGCGCCTGCTGCAGGGCGTGTTCGGCGCGGCGCTGGTGCCGCTGTCGCAAGCCACGCTGCTCGACATCAATCCGCGCGAGAAGCACGGCTCGGCCATGGCCGTGTGGGGCATGGGCGTGATGATAGGCCCCATCCTCGGCCCCACGCTGGGCGGCTGGCTGACCGACAGCTACAACTGGCGCTGGGTGTTCTTCATCAACGTGCCGGTGGGCGCGCTGGCGTTCTACGGCATCTGGCGCTACATCCGCCCGGTGCCCGGCGCGCGCAAGATGAGCTTTGACGCCTTCGGCTTCGCCACCCTCAGCCTGTCGATCGGCGCGCTGCAGATGCTGCTCGACCGCGGCGAGCAAAACGACTGGTTCGCGGCCAGGGAGACCTGGGTGGAGGCGATCGTGCTGGCCCTGAGCTTCGCCTACTTCGTGGCGCACACCGCGCTGCGGCCGGCCGGCAAATCGTTCTTCGACTACCGGCTGCTGAAGAACGCGAACTACGTCAGCGGCCTGCTGTTCATCTTCATCGTCGGCCTGGTGCTGTTCGCCACGCGCGCGCTGACGCCGTCGATGCTGCAAAGCCTGATGGGCTATCCGGCCGCCGTCGCCGGCCTGGTGACCGCGCCCAGCGGCATCGGCACCATGATCGCGATGATGGTGGTGGGCCGGCTGGTCGGCAAGTTCGACCTGCGCCTGCTGCTGGGCATAGGCTTCGCCATCACCGCCTTCTCGCTGTGGCAGATGACGCGCTACACGCTGGTGCTCTCGCGCAGCGACATCGTCTGGCCGGGCGTGATCCAGGGCCTGGGACTAGGGCTGGTGTTTGTGCCGCTGAGCGCCGCGACCTTCGCCACGCTGTCGCCGGAGATGCGCGCCGAGGGCACGGCCATCTACAGCCTGATACGCAATATCGGCAGCTCGATCGGCATCGCGTTGGTGCAGACGCTGTTGGTGCGGAACACGCAGGGCATGCACGCCACGCTGGCCGAGAAGATCACCACCGTCAATCCGGCGCTGCTGGACAACGTGGCCACGCCCGAAGCGGCGGCCGCGCTGAATGGCGAGATCACCCGCCAGGCTTCGATGATCGCCTATGTCGACGACTTCTGGCTGATGATGATCCTGACGCTGTGCGTGATACCGCTGCTGCTGTTGGTGCGTCCGCCCGCCAAACAAGCCGCGCCGGCGGTCGACCACGCAGCGATGGAATGAACATGAAACGAATGGAACCTCAAATGAACAAGACCACCCTGCTGCTTGCCATGGCCCTGGCATTGGCCGGCTGCGCCCACGTCGCGCCGGAGCAGCATCCGCCGGCGCGGCGCGACATCGCCGAACTGCCCGCCGACATCAAACTGGCGCGCGAAGGCTGGCCCGATGCGCAATGGTGGACCGCCTACCGCGATCCGCAACTGGACGCGCTGATCAAGCAGGCGCTGGCCTCCGCGCCGACGCTGGACGTGGCGGCGGCGCACATCGGCAGCGCGCGTTCGGCGTTGTCGCGCAGCGCGGCCGACCTGGGGATTGATGTCGACGGCTACGCCGGCGCCAACCGCCAGCGCTATTCCGGCACCGGCCTGTTCCCCGCGCCCATCGGCGGCGCGTGGTTCACCGCCGAGACCCTGCGCCTGGAAGCGCGCTACAACTTCGACTGGTGGGGCAAGAACCGCGCGCAGGTGGCCGCCGCCGTCGGCGAATTGAACGCCGGCCGCGCCGAATACGCCGAAGCCGAACGCGCGCTGGCCGCAGCCGTCGCGCAAAGCTACTTCCGGCTGCAAGGCGCGTGGGCGCGGCTGGCCAACAACGAGCAGCTGGCGGCCGCGCAGGCGGCGCTGGTGCAGGACAAGGCCAAGCGCATCGCCGGCGGCCTGGCCAACAGCGACGAGCAGCGCGCCGCCGAAGCGGAGCTGAGCCAGATCCGCAAGCAGCACGCGCAGCTCACCGCCGACATCGGCCGCGAACGCGAAGCCCTGCGCGCCCTGACCGGCGCCGACAGCGGCACGCTGGCCGGCCTCACAGCGCGCACGCTGGGCAGCGCGGCGCACGCCCTGCCCTCCCGCCTCGGCATGGAGTTGCTGGCGCGGCGCCCGGACTTGCAGGCCGCGCGCTGGAAGCTGGAAGCCTCGCTGAGCAGGATCGATGCGGCCAAGGCGGCGTTCTATCCGGACGTGAACCTGACCGGCTCCATCGGCCTGGACACCATCAAGTTGGAGGACTTGCTGCAATCCGCCAGCCGCACGCTGTACCTCGGCCCGACGCTGACGCTGCCGCTGTTCGACAGCCGCCGCCTCGACGCACAACTCGACGGCGCCCGCACCGGCCGCAACGAGCGCATCGCCGAATACAACCAGGCGGTGGTCGACGCCGTACGCGAAGTCGCGCAGGACGGCGTTCAACTGCAAGGCATCGAGCGGCAGATCACCGAGCAGGCAGCGGCCACCGGCACGACGCGCGCGCAACTGGCGTCGGCGCAGGCGCGCCTGGCACACGGCCTGGCCGACCGCGCGGCAACGCTGACCGCACAACTGGCGCTGCTCAAGCAGCAGGACGCCGACCTCTATCTGCAGCAGGTGCAGCTGCTGGCCGAAGTGGCCCTGACCAACGCGCTGGGCGGCGGCTACCGCGAAGAAGCGCCCACCGCCACCGCCTCCAAATAAAACCGGGAACCGAACATGAGCACTGACATCACCAAAACCAACGACAGCAAACGCAAGACCGTCCTCGCCGCCATCACGCTGCTGTTTCTCGCCGCCGGCGCGGCCTACGCGGTCTACTACAAGGCCGTGCTGTCGAAGGAGCAGGAAACCGACAACGCCTACGTGGGCGGCAACCTGGTCAACCTGTCGTCGCAGGTGGCGGGCAACGTCACCGAAATCCGCGCCGACGAAACGCAGATGGTGCGCGCCGGCGCCACGCTGATCAAGCTCGATTCGGCCGACGCCGATGTCGCCTTGAGCCAGGCCGACGCCCGCCTCGGCGCGGCCGTGCGCCAGCAGCGCCAGCGTTACGCGGACGTCGCGCAGTACGAGGCCACCGTCGCGCTGCGCAAGCTGCAATTGAAGACCGCCGAGGACGATCTGGCGCGCCGCAAGCCGCTGGCTGCGGACCACACGGTGTCGGGTGAGGAAGTGGACCACGCGCGCCAGGCCGTGGACAACGCGCGCGCCGCGATCGCGGTGGCGCTCCGGCAAGCCGAGGCCGCGCAGGCCGGCGTGGCCGGCGTGCCGCTGGCGCAGCATCCGCTGGTGCAGGCGGCCAAGGCGGACTATGTGCAGGCATGGCTGGCGGCGCGCCGCAACACCATCGTCGCGCCGGTGTCGGGTTATGTGGCCAAGCGCAGCGTGCAAATCGGCGCGCGCGCCACGCCGGGCACCTCGCTGCTGTCCATCGTGCCGCTGGACCAGTTGTGGGTGGACGCGAACTTCAAGGAATCGGAGCTGCGCGACATCCGCGTCGGCCAGGATGCGAAGATCGAGGCCGATATGTATGGCAGCAAGGTGGTCTTCCACGGCAAGGTGGTCGGACTGTCGGCCGGCACGGGCAGCGCGTTCTCGCTGCTGCCGGCGCAGAACGCCAGCGGCAACTGGATCAAGGTGGTTCAGCGGCTGCCGGTTCGCATCGCGCTCGATGCGAAGGAACTGGCCGAGCATCCGCTGCGTATCGGCTTGTCGACCACGGTGACGGTCGACGTCAGCAAGACCGATGGCCCGGTGCTGGGCGCGGCGATGCCGCAGGCGCCGGTCTACAGCACGCAGGCGCTGGCGCAGCCGCTGCAGCAGGCCGCCACCGCCGCCGACGCCATCGTCGCCCGCAACCTCTGATTATTTTCGCAGCTCGGCGTCGAGCTGGCGGATCGCCGCCTGGGCGTGGGTGATCACGCGGTCGGCGATACGCTGGCGCATGCCGGGCACGCGGCCGGCCGCTTCGGCCTCCAGCAGCAAGGGCGTTAGCAGCTGCAGCGCCGACTCGTGGAAGCCCTGCGCCACCAGGTCCAGCTGCGTGTTGAAGCTTTGCTCGGCGGCCTGCAGCTGCTTGCGCAGTTCGGCCTCGAAGGCGGCGCGCTTGTCGCGGATCTCGGTGCGTTTGCGCTTGCCGCCGTCGCTGAACCACTTGAACGCGCCGGCCAGCAGCACCGCGCCGCCGACAAACGGCGCCACCGGCGCCACCACCGGCAGCACCACCGCCGCGCCGATCAGATAGGCCGCCGTGCCGGTGCCGGCCGCCACCACCGCCCCGCTCATCAAGGTGACGTTGGCCGCCGTGTCCACGCTGTTGACGATGCGCGTGCCGACCCGCAGGCGCGGCATCAGCTTGGCCAGCGTGGAGTGGTGCTGACGCTGGAACACCGACGATTGATTCAGGCGCATCGCCTGCTGGAACAGCCGCAAATCCTCCTGCAGCAGATGCAGCGATTGCTCCTTGCGGCGCACGACGCGGTCCAGCCGCCGCTCCATCTCCTGGCCGAACTGCTGGCGGCCCATGCTGGCCCACACGTCTTCATCCTTCCACTGATCGGTGTTGAGCCGGTCGGTGATGGCCAGTTCGATGGCGTTGCCGGCGTCGTGCACGGCGTCGTCGATCTCCTCCAGCATCAGGCGGCGTTCGTGGGCGATGCGCTGGTCCACCAAAGTCAGGCGTTGCAGCACCTGGTTTTTCAGGTCGTTGGCGGCGCTGATCAGCGTGGCGGCCATGGCCTCGCCCGCCGACAGCATGCGCGCCTGTTCCAGGTAGGCGCTGATGTCCTGCGCGATGGCGGTGGTGGCGGTGCCCACCAATTCGCGCAGCTGGCCGTGGTCGATGTCGCCGGACTGGAAGTTGCGCGCGTGTTCGACCAGCACCGGCTGGCCCGCGTGGCGGCCGAAATCGGCCACGGTGTCGGCCAGCGAGCGGCCGCGCACCAGCCGGCGCGCCTGTTCGCCCAGGTTGGCGAGGATGCCGCGTTCCTCGGCCGGCGGCAGGTGGTTGAGGTCTTCGGGCGAGAGCCGGGCCGACAGCGCCTTGGCCAGGCGCTGCGCCAGCGCGCGGGCGTCGGCGCCGTGCAGCGCCAGCAGCGGGATGGTCATGGCGAGGGCGTTTTCGCGCGCGGCCTGGTCGATGCCGGCGCTGCTGCGGCTCAGGGCGTTGAAGGCCCAGTCGACGTCCACGCCCGATTCGATGGCGTTCAACACCAGCGCGGTGAAGACGGCGGAGGATTTGCCGTCGCCGGCGATGTCGGTGACGGCGGCGAACTGGGCCAGCGTCAGGCTGCCCTCGTTGCCGGCGATGGCGCCGACCGCGCGCGCGTAGGCCGAGCTGAAGCTCTGATCGGAAGACATGTGCTCGTCAAGGGAGCGCACGCTGATGACATGGGTATCGCCTGGAGTACCGTGCTGATTGTTCACACTTGCTCCGCTTCGTAAATAATGCTGTTATTGCATTTTAACTGAAGCGGCGCGATCGCTGCGTTAGCTGGCGAACGGCTAGGAGCGGAAGTAGGTCAATGCGGCGAACAGGACGGCAAGCTGCGAGAGATTGAGCGCCACGGTCCAGCCCATCAGATAAGTCTTTAACTTGAGCATGTCGTTATGGAGGCGGTCGCCCTGCCCTTTGATCAAACCCTCAAGCCGCCGCACCTCCAGATCGATTTTCGCATCCAGCAGCATATCCCGTTTTTCTGAGGCTGCAGCAACCTCCCGGATAATCTGCTGCAACTGAAGACCCTGCGCATCCATCCGTGCACCTTGCGAAAGTATCGCTTCGCGCAGTTCTTCGCGCAGTTCATAGATATCGGCCTTGGTCGCGCATTGCGTCCGCATCACTTCGCCAAGCGCGAACGCATGCGCCTCCGCTTGCTCAGCGGGTACGCCGGCCGCTTCCAGCCGCTTGGTATAACTGAGGGTGTCGAATGTGGTGTTCATCCGCATATTGTGCGCCTCTCGCTGCGCCGCGCAAGCGCCACACTTTGAGGCGGCTCAAGCCTGCGCCACCTCGGTGGAAAGGATCAAGGTTTCCTTGATCTCCTCCATCACGACATAACTTTTCGACTGCGCCGCGCCGGGCAAACTGAGCAGCATGTCGCCCAGCAGCTTGCGGTACTCGGCCATCTCGTGGATGCGCGCCTTGATCAGGTAATCGAAATCGCCCGACACCAGATGACACTCCTGCACCTCCGGAATGCGCAGCACCTCGCGCCGGAATTGCTCGAACACCGGCCCCGACTTCTGGTTCAGCGTGATCTCCACGAACACCAGCAGCTTGGCCCCCAGCGCCGGCGGATCGATGCGCGCGTGGTAGCCGGTGATCACCCCGTCACGCTCCATGCGCTTGACGCGCTCGATGGCCGGCGTGATCGACAGCCCCACCTGCTCGCTCAAATCCTTCATCGAGATCCGCCCATCCTCCTGCAGGATGCGCAATATCTTTCTGTCCAGTTTGTCCAGGGTGCGGACCGATTCCTTTTGAATTCGCATGAAAATCCACTGAATTTATCAAGTTATACAGTAACAAATACTGGTGATACAAGCATACCATAGCGGAATATCTGGCATGGCTAAATAATCGGGAGACTGTATGCGCGTTGTGATCTTGGGTAGCGGTGTTATCGGCGTCACCAGCGCCTACTATCTGGCCCAGGCCGGCCACGACGTGACCGTGCTCGACCGCCAGCCCGGCCCCGCGCTGGAAACCAGCTTCGCCAACGCCGGCCAGATCTCCCCCGGCTACGCCTCCCCGTGGGCCGCGCCCGGCATCCCGCTCAAGGCGATGAAATGGATGCTGCAGCGCCACGCGCCGCTGTCGATCACGCCGGACGGCACGCTGTTCCAGCTGCAATGGATGTGGCAGATGCTGCAGAACTGCAATGCCGAGCGCTACGCCGTCAACAAGGAGCGCATGGTGCGCCTGGCCGAGTACAGCCGCGACTGCTTCAAGGCGCTGCGCGCCGCCACCGGCATCGAATACGAAGGCCGCCAGCAAGGCACCACCCAGCTGTTCCGCACCCAGAAGCAACTGGACGACGCCGCCAAGGACATCCAGGTGCTGAAGGAAACCGGCGTGCCGTATGAACTGCTGAGCCGCGAACAACTGGTCGCCGCCGAGCCCGGCCTGGACCAGAACAAGCTGGTCGGCGGCCTGCGCCTGCCCAACGATGAGACCGGCGACTGCCAGCTGTTCACCACCCGCCTGACCGCGATGGCCGAGCAGATGGGCGTGAAGTTCCGCTACGGCGTCGACATCACCGGCCTGGTCACGGCCGGCGAGGAGATCAAAGGCGTGCAGCTCGCCGGCGAACTGGTGACGGCCGACTCCTACGTGGTCGCGCTGGGCGCCTACTCGACCACGCTGCTGAAGGACCTGGTCAAGATTCCGGTCTACCCGCTGAAGGGCTACTCGATCACCGTGCCGATCGTGAACGCCTCGGCTGCGCCGGTCTCGACCATCCTGGACGAGACCTACAAGATCGCCGTGACCCGCTTCGACGACCGCATCCGCGTCGGCGGCATGGCCGAGATCGCCGGCTTCAACCTGAACCTGAACCCGCGCCGCCGCGAGACGCTGGAGATGGTGGTCAACGACCTGTTCCCCGGCGCCGGCGACACCGCGTCCGCCACCTTCTGGACCGGCCTGCGTCCGATGACGCCGGACGGCACGCCGGTGGTCGGCCGCACCGGTCTGCGCAACCTGTTCATCAACACCGGCCACGGCACCCTGGGCTGGACCATGTCGTGCGGCTCGGCCCAGCTGCTGGCGGACCTGATCTCGGCGCGCCGCCCGGCGATCTTGTCCGACGACCTGTCGGTCAGCCGCTACCAGCGCGACGGCGCCGCGCGCCGTCCGCAATTCGCCAACGCCTGAAGCTGAACCAAGCTTTTCCCGTGCGCGGCGCCCCCGATGGCGCCGCGCACTGTCGCATTGCCGCCTCCTCCCGCCGCCAAGAAGCCACATCACGCCATGATGGCGTTGAGATTGGGGCCGCGCATGCGTATAATTTTGATCATGAATAAACTTGAAGCATTCGGCCATATCGCGGCGCTGGCCATCCGTGGTGAACTGGTTTTCCCGACCAGCGTCAATGCGGCACTCCGCGTTCAACTCGCGCTGGACGACCCGGAGTGCCCGGTCGACAAGGCGATCAGCCTGGTGCTGGCGGAGCCGATCCTGGCCGCGCGTACCGTCGCCATCGCGAATTCGGCGATGTTCAACCGCTCCGGCGCGCCGATGATCACCAACGTCCGCGGCGCCATCATGCGTATCGGCTATCAGAACCTGTTCGCGCTGGCCGCCGCCATGGTGGTGCGCCAGTTCGGCGCCAAGATCGCCGACCCCGACCTGCGCTTCAAGGCCGAGAAGCTGTGGGACCACACCATCGCCGTGGCGGCGCTGTCGCGCATCATCGCGCGCCAGGTCACCGGCGTGAATCCGGACACCGCGCTGTTCGCCGCCATCGTGCACGAGGTGGGCGGCTTCTACCTGCTCTCGCGCGCCGACGAATTCCCCGGCCTGCTGGAAGAAGATCCCGAGAACTGGCATTCGGCCAGCGAGGAGATCATCACGCGCGAAGTGATGCGCAAGCTGTGCATCCCCGAGCCGGTGGCCGAAGCCATCGAAGGCCTGCGCGACAGCTTCATGTCGATCCCGCCGGACACGCTGCTCGACACGCTGCTGCTGGCCAACCACCTGTCGCCGGTGAAGTCGCCGCTGCAGGAGCCGCAGCGCGACCTGCCGCCGCACTCCGATTCGGCCATCGATTTGTTCATCGACGAAGAGAAGCTCGAATCCATGCTGGCCGAGGCCAGGATCGACGCCATCGAGATGAACGCCGCGCTGCTGGTCTGAGGATTTATTCCCCCGGCCGGGCGTATTTTGCTATCCTCACGTCCGTGATCATCACGGAGGAATCGAATGCAGAATGCGCCACTGTCCTACGGCTCCGACCCATCGGGTCTGGTCTGCGGCTACCTGTTCGGCCGCGCGCCGGACGGCAAAGGCCTGCCGCTGGACGCCGACGCGGCCCGCACCTGGCTGGCCGCGCGCGAGCAGCATCCGCAGGAATTCATCTGGCTGCACTACAACCTGGCCAACACCGCCAGCGAGAAATGGCTGCACGAGCACACCGCACTACCCGAGGAATTCTACGAGAGCCTGCACGAAGGCCCACGCTCGACCCGCATCGAGATGGCCGACAATACGCTGATCGCCGTGGTCAACGACGTGCTGCACGATTTTTCGTTCGAGCCGTCCGACATCTCCACGCTGTGGCTGAGCGTCGACCGGCAGATCGCCATCAGCGCGCGGCGCAAGCCGTTGAAGGCGGTCGACGGCCTGCGCAACGCGGTGCGCAACGGCGAGCCGATACGCTCGTCGGTCGAACTGCTGATCCATCTGCTGCGCGACCAGGCCGACGCGCTGATCAAGATCGTCCGCAACGCCATCAGCACCGTCGACGAGATCGAGGACAATCTGCTGGCCGGCAAACTGAAGACCAAGCGCGCCAGCCTGGGCGCGCTGCGGCGCGTGCTGGTGCGCCTGCAGCGCCTGCTGGCGCCGGAACCGGCGGCGCTGTTCCGATTGCTGCAACGGCCGCCGGCCTGGGTGGCCGAGATCGACGCGCAGGAGCTGCGCGAATCGACCGAGGAATTCTCGATGGTGCTGGCCGACATGGCCTCGCTGCAGGAGCGCATCAAGCTGATACAGGAGGAGATCGCGGCGCTGGTCAACGAGGGCAATAACCACAGCCTGTTCGTGCTGACCATCGTCACCGTGCTGGCCCTGCCGATCAACATCATCGCCGGTTTGCTGGGCATGAACGTCGGCGGCATCCCGCTGGCGCAGGACCCGGAAGGCTTCTGGCTGGTGGTGGCGATCGTCGCCAGCTTCACCGTGATCGCAGGCTGGCTGGCCTTCCGCCGCCAGCGCGACGTGTCATAAGGTCATGGGAAGGTCAAGTCCATGCCGAGCATTCTGACCACGAGGAAGGTGACGAACCCCAGGCCCAGGAGCGATAGCGTGAAGAGCGCCATCACCTTGCCGCTCGCGCGCAACACCGCGCGCCCCTCGCCCTTCTTGCCTTGGTCGTAATGCCATTTGATGGCGAAGAACATGCCTGTGCCGAGCACGAGCGCCTTGAACGTACCGAAGACTATTGGGATCCAATCCATTTTGTGTATTTCCAGGTTATTACTTGCGACTGTCTATCGTGAGGAGCTCGACCTCCGCACGTTCTGAGGCATAGTACCTAAAAACAATTTCCATACATCGGGACAAAATGTCCCAGGTGCATCTCATGTGGAGCTTGCGGAAATGAGGAGCAAATGCGTCTGTCAGCCAAATTAACCCGGATCGGCATCTCCCTAACCCTGGGAACAGCGCTGGCGCTCCTGTCGGTGCGCGTTGAGCAAGTTGGTCCCGAAGTGGCGGAGTATGGCAACTTGTGTGGACCAAACGCCGCCAGCCCGTGCTACAAACCGGTATTGAAGGGCGGGTTCCCGGCGGCCTATTTGTTCGACGCACCGGGTATCTCCGTGGAACGCCAACTGTCGTTCGGTGAAGATCGGCTGTTCGCAGGTGCACTGGTGTTGGATATAGCTTTTTATTTTGCTATTGTCCTGCTGGCGACTCAGCTTATTCGCGCTGTATCGGGCCAGATCAGAACTAGTAAGGAGAGTGAATGAACGGACCATCACCCAATAACCCACATCCGATGGCGGGCTTCCCGCAAGTCTGCTACATCAAGAACACGGTCGCCAATCCCAACATCGTCATCGGCGACTACACCTACTACGACGATCCCGAGGACTCGGAGAACTTCGAGCGCAACGTGCTGTATCACTTCCCCTTCATCGGCGACAAGCTGGTGATCGGTAAATTCTGCGCGTTGGCGCGCGGCGTCAAGTTCATCATGAACGGGGCCAACCACAAGCTGTCGGGCATCTCGACCTACCCGTTCCAGATCTTCGGCAACGGCTGGGAACAGGCCATGCCGGCGCAGGGCGAGCTGCCATACAAGGGCGACACGGTGATCGGCAACGACGTCTGGATAGGCTATGACGTGCTGGTCATGCCGGGCGTGAAAATCGGCGATGGCGCCATCGTCTCCTCACGCTCGGTGGTGGTGAGCGATGTCGCGCCGTACACGGTGGTCGGCGGCAATCCGGCCAAGCAGCTCAAGGAGCGCTTCGCGCCGGACGTGGCGGCGCGCCTGCAGGCGATCGCGTGGTGGGACTGGCCGGTCGAACATATCACGGCCAACCTGGCCTTCATCGTGGCCGGCGACGTGGAGCTGCTGGAGCGACTGCGGCCCTGAAGTTCCACACGCGGCGCCCGCCGTAGGCCGCGAACAGCACGCCCATCGCCAGCGCGATCAGGTTGTCGCGGCGGTAGCTGCCCCGCACCGTGGACAGCGAAGAGACTTCCTTACCGCCGACCGTCACGCCGTAGACCGCGTAGTAGCGGCCCGGCAGAAAACCCGGGCTGCTCACTTGTCCCGGGTGGTAGCTCACCTTGACCGGATAGGCTTGCGCGTCGGCGATCGCCGCGCGCAGGCGCTGGTCCGAGTCGCCTTTGGCGAACAGCACGAAGCGGTGCTCGTCGCCGTCCAGCGTGAAATACAGGCCGCCCTGCGCCGGCTGCGACCACGCGACGCGGCCGCTCGCCGTCTCCAGTTGCGCCGCATCCGGGAAGTTGCGCTCCAGCGCGACGAACAGCAACATCAGGCCTATGCCGAGCAGCAGAAAGAAGTAAGCACCGCGCTCGCTGGCAAACCAATTCTTCATCGTGTTTCAGTATCAAAGTGATGCCGCATCATAGCGCAACAATGTATAGTTGAGGTCTTGATAACACAGGACTCCATAGCGTGCGTATTCAACTGCGAGAAAAAATCATCCGCGTCTGTAACGACAAGATCGCGCAAAAGGGCGAGACGGTCGGACTGTCCTTCTACGCCTTCTTCGCCAACAAAAACGACAACCCGGAGCTGCTGATGGAAGCGGCCGAATGGTGGATACGCACGCACCAGCTGGATCACTTCGAGAAGGCCGTCAAGATCCGCGGCATGATCGAGCAGGGACAATAAGCGATGCGTATCGATCACCTGTTCATCCGCGCCCGTGCCGGCGCGCCGGAGTCGGAACTGCTGCGGTCCTTCGGCCTGAGCGAGGGATCGGGCAACCGTCATCCGGGCCAAGGCACGGAGAACCGCCGCTTCTTCTTCCACGACGCCTTCCTCGAACTGCTGTGGATCGCCGACGACGACGAGGTGCGCAACGCGCAGACCAGCCCCACGCTGCTGGCCGAACGCCTGGCCGACGGTGGCCCGGCCTGCCCGTTCGGCGTGTGCTTCCGGCCCGACGGCGACGAGGCCGACGCGCCCTTCCCGTGCTGGGACTACGCGCCGCCGTATCTGCCGCCCGGCATGCGCATCGGCATCGGCGCGGACGTGCCGGCGTCGGAGCCGATGTGGTTCTTCCTGCCCAAAGGCGTGGCGCCGGCGTTCTATCCCGAGGGGCGCCGCCAGCCGCTGGACCACGCGGCCGGCGTGAACGCGATCATCTCGGTCACGCTGACCTTGCCGTCGCCGGCACTGTCGGCGCCCGCGCAAGCGGCCAGCGCGGGCACGCAGCTCACGCTGCTCGAAGGCGACGCCTACCTGATGGAGATCTGCCTCGACCACGGCGCCCAGGGCCAGGTCCGTGACTGCCGCCCCACCCTGCCGCTGGTCCTGCACTACTGAGTTAATAAACATTTTCGTTTACTTATTAGCGGAGTCCGCTTACAGTGTCGGTACTCGCTCCCTTTGATTGCCGCCGATGAAAACACCTCTGCTGATCAGCGCCGCCTGCCTGCTGGCCCTGCTCTCGACGATAGGCGCCTCGCTGCCCTACCCCATCCTGCCGCCGCTGTTCGCGGCCGGCGTCAGCAACGGCCTGAACCAGTTTCTCGGCCTGCCGCCCAAGCTGCTGTTCGGCCTGGCGCTGACCATCAATCCGCTCGGCCTGCTGATCGGCTCCGCGCTGCTCGGCCCGATGTCCGACCGCTACGGCCGCCGGCCGGTGCTGCTGATCACGGCGGTCGGCGCGGCCATCGGCCATGCGGCCACCGCCTGCGCGCTGCTGCTCGAATCCTACCCGCTGTTCATCGTGGCCCGCTTCGTCACCGGCCTGCTGGAAGGGAACGGCTCGGTGGCGCGCGCCATGCTGGCCGATCGCCTGAGCGGCGACCTGCGCCGCAAGGCCCTGTCCTGGCTCAACGGCGCGTTCTACATGGGCTGGCTGGCCGGGCCGCTGGTGGCCGGCGTCACGCTGGCGTGGGGCCTGACGGTGCCGTTCTGGATCGCGATGGCGGCGCTGTTGCTGGTGGCGCTGCTGGTGGCCGTGGTGCTGCCGAACGAGGCGCCGTCGCTGGCGACCACCTCGTGGTGGCAGGTCGCGCGCGACCGCCATTCGCTCAACCTGCTGCGCGAACCGGACCTGCGCAACCTGTTCATCGTCACGCTGGCCTACACCTGCGGCGTGACCGCGTTCTACGAGTTCTATCCATTGTGGCTGGTCGAGGTGCCGGGCTTCGGCGCGCGCGGCATCGCCTGGACCACCGCCGCCATGTGCGCGGTGATGACCACCACCACCATGTTCGCCGGCCGCCCGTTTGAAGGCGAGCCGCTGCTGCGGGCGCGCCGCTTCGCGCTGGTGACGGCCTCGCTGATCGCGCTGGTCGCGGCCAGCAACGCGTGGGTCGGCATCGCCGCCATCGTCTTGTACGGCATCCCGCATTCGATCTACAACGCCATAGTCCCCAACTGGTGCGCCGAGCGCTTCGGCGCGCACGGACAGGGCGCGGTCATGGGCCTGATCTCCACCACCTTCTGCCTGGCCAACATCATCATGGCGCTGGTCGGCGCGGTGCTGACGCTGATCGACACGCGCCTGATCCTGGTGCTGGGCGCGGCGCTGACCGCGTGGTCAGCCTGGCGCATGCAGACCTGGCACGCGGCCATGGCCAGCAAGGACAAGCTGCAAGGCGCGCTGCCATGAACACCGCCGAACACACCCTGTTCCTGCTGAAGACGCGCGGCCCGCACACCGCGCAGCAGCTGGCCGGCCTGCTCAACCTGACGTCGATGGGCGCGCGCAAGCAGCTCGAGGCGTGGCAGGAAAAAGGCATGGTGACGTACGAGGACGTGGCCGACAAGCCGGGCCGGCCGTCGCGCCGCTGGCTGCTGACCGACGCCGGCCACGCGCGCTTCCCGGACCGCCACGCCGACCTGACGCTGCAGCTGATCGACCAGGTGCGCGGCCTGTTCGGCGACGCCGGCCTCGACCAGCTGATCCACGCGCGCGAGGCGGCCAGCGAGCAGCAATACCGCCAGCATCTGCAGGCGTCCGACACGCTGCCGCAGCGGGTCGCCGCGCTGGTGCAGGCGCGCAGCAGCGAGGGCTATATGGCCGAAGTCGAAACCGGCGACGACGGCAGCCTGCTGCTGATCGAGAACCACTGCCCGATCTGCGCCGCCGCCCGCCAGTGCCAGAAGTTCTGCCGCTCGGAGCTGGAGCTGTTCCAGCGCGTGCTCGGCCCCGGATGCTCGGTGGGCCGGGTCGAACACCTGCTCGACGGCGCGCGCCGCTGCGTCTACGTGATCAAGCCGTTGCGCTAATTTCCGCGCAAAATTAATTACGAATGGAAATCTGAAAGTCAAGTGGTTCGGTTAAGCTCCGCCGTGCCGTTTGATCGCTGTCAAGCCGCCATGTGCTGGTCAGAAGACAATCAACGCATGCCGGACGCCCTGAGCGTCCGGCCCATGCCACGCTTGCTTCACCGAGGTCCCGCACCATGCTTGCCGTCACCCGCCGCTATCTTGCCGCCGCCCGCCTGCTCAGCGGGAAGCTGATCGCCCTCAGGCGCGGCGACAAGCGCGCGCTGATGTTCGGGGCGGACGGCCTGGCGCTGCCGCTGTGTTTCCAGCTGGCCTTGCTGATGCGCGGCGGCGCCAGGCCGGCGCCGGTGCTGCCGCTCGCGCTGCTGCTGGCGGCCACGTCGCTGTCAGCGCTGTCGATGAGCGACCTGTACGGCTCGGCGGTGCGCTACCTGGACCAGCGCCGCCTCGCGCTCGCCGGCCTCGGCCTGGCCGGCGCGGCGCTGTGCATCCACCTGCTGACGCTGGATCGCGCCGACGCCTGCCCGTCCGGCACGCTGCTGAGCTACTGGTTCGTCGCGCTGTCCTACCTGGTGGCGTCGCGACTGGCGGCGCGCAGCTTCCTGCAGCGCCACACACGGCCGCCACAGGCGCGCGAGGCGGTCGCCATCTATGGTGCCGGCGACCCCGGCGCCCGGCTGGCGCAGACGATGCAGGGCGACGGCCAATATTGCCCGGTCTGCTTCTTCGACGAGAAGGCGCGCCGCGAACAACGCACCATCGCCGGCCTGCGGGTGTTTCCGCCGGAGCGGCTGGCCGAGGTCGCCGCGAGCTGGTCGATCCGGCTGATCGTCGTCGCGCTGCCGGCCGCGTCGGGCGAACGGCTAGTCGCGGTGTCGCGCATGCTGGGCGGCGCCGGTGTCGGCATCAAGTTCCTGCGCGCCCTGCCCGACCTGGCCGACCACGCGCCACGGCGGCGGCCCCGGCCCGCCTCGCGCCCGGCCGCGGCGGATTTCCCGCTGGAGCTGCTGCTGGGCCGGCCGCCGGTGCAGCCCGACCCGACGCTGTTCTCCCGCTGCGTGCGCGACAAGGGCGTGCTGGTGACCGGCGCCGGCGGCTCCATCGGCAGCGAGCTGTGCCGCCAAATCGCCGGCCTGGCGCCGCGCTGCCTGCATCTGCTCGACCACAGCGAGTTCGCGCTCTACACCATCGTCCAGGAACTGCAGGCGCGCTGGCCGAAGCTGGCGCTGCGCCCGCACCTGGGCTCGGCCTGCAACGCCCGCCTGCTGGAGCGCGTGATGCGCAGCGACCGCATCGACACCGTCTACCACGCGGCCGCCTACAAGCATGTGCCGCTGGTCGAGACCAACATGGTGGAGGGCCTGCGCAACAACGTGCTGGGCGCGCAGGCGGTGGCGCGCGCGGCCGCCCGCCACGGCGCCGACACCTGCGTGCTGGTCTCCAGCGACAAGGCGGTGCGGCCCAGCACCATCATGGGCGCCAGCAAGCGCCTGTCGGAGCTGGTGTTCCAGGCCGCGCAGGGCGGCGGCGCGGCGCGCACCGTGTTCAGCATGGTCCGCTTCGGCAACGTGCTGGGCTCGTCCGGCTCGGTGGTGCCGCTGTTCCGCCGCCAGCTGCAGCAGGGCGGGCCGCTGACCGTCACCGACGCCGCGATGGAGCGCTACTTCATGCTGATACCGGAGGCGGCGCAGCTGGTGATCCAGGCCGGCGCCATGGCCGAGGGCGGCGACCTGTTCGTGCTCGACATGGGCCAGCCGGTACGCATCGTCGACCTGGCGCGGCGCATGATCGCGCTGGCCGGGCTGACCGAGAAGACCGCCGCCTGCCCGCAGGGCGACATCGAGATCCGCTACGTCGGCCTGTACCCCGGCGAAAAGCTGCGCGAGGAATTGCTGAGCGCCGACGACGCCGTGCCCAGCCGCCATCCGCGCATCCTGCGCCTGAAGGAGCAGGCGCAGGCGCCGGCGTTGCTGGACCAGTCGATCGAACTGCTGCTGCTGGCCTGCGCCACCAACGACCGCTGGCTGATCGAGGCCATGCTGCAGACCATCCTAGGCGACTTCGCGCCGCACGGCGGCGCCCCGGCCGCCGACGGCGAACGGGCGCGCCGCGCCATCGCCCGGCTGGCCATGGCGCCGCAGCCGGCCCACGCCTCGTAAGCGCCATTCCAAGGAGACCGCCATGCGCCAGTTCGTTCCCGCCGTCGTCGACCGCAAGCTGCGCTTCGCGCTGGTGGGCTGCGGCCGCATCGCGCACAACCACTTCAGCGCGCTGCGCCAGCACGCCGCGCGCTGCGAGCTGGTCGGCGTGTGCGACATCGATCCGGCCGCGCTGCGGCGCGCCGCCGAGCACACCGGCGCCCCCGCCTACACCAGCCTGGAGCAGATGCTGGCGCACAGCGAGGCCGACGCCTGCATCATCACCACGCCGTCCGGCCTGCATCCGGAGCAGGCGGTGCAGATCGCCCGCGCCGGCCTGCACGTGATCACCGAGAAGCCGATGGCCACCCGCTGGGAGGACGCCAAGCGCATGGTGGCGGCCTGCGACGCGGCCGGCGTGCGCATGTTCGTGGTCAAGCAGAACCGCCGCAACCCGACGCTGCAGCGGCTCAAGCGCGCGGTGGACGGCAAGCGCTTCGGCCGCATCTACATGGTCACGCTCAATGTGTTCTGGACCCGGCCGCAGGCCTACTACAACAGCGCCGCCTGGCGCGGCACCTGGGAGTTCGACGGCGGCGCGTTCATGAACCAGGCCAGCCACTACGTCGACCTGATCGACTGGATCGTCGGCCCGGTCGAGAGCCTGCAGGCCTACACCGCCACGCTGGCGCGCGACATCGAGGTCGAGGACACCGGCGTGATCAGCCTGCGCTGGCGCAACGGCGCGCTCGGCTCGATGAACGTCACCATGCTGGCCTATCCGCACAACCTGGAGGGCAGCATCACCATCCTCGGCGAGAAGGGCACGGCGCGCATCGGCGGCGTGGCCGTCAACGAGGTGCAGCAGTGGGACTTCGCCGAGCCCGAGCCGGAGGACGCCGGCGTGCGCGAGGCCAGCTACGCCACCACCTCGGTCTACGGCCACGGTCATCCGCTGTACTACGACAACGTGCTGCAGGTGCTGCGCGGCGAGGCCGAGGCCGAGACCGACGGCCGCGAGGGCCTGAAGTCGCTCGAACTGCTGATCGCCGCCTACCGCTCGGCGCGCGACGGCCGCCGCGTCGCCCTGCCGCTCGACTACTGACCACCACGGAGCCCGCCATGGAATACATCGTCCACCCCAGCGCCATCGTCGACGCCGGCGCCCCCAACGGCG